>CAJCJE010000123.1 GCA_903970565.1 Candidatus Melainabacteria bacterium
GGCGAGCAGCGTCCCGACCAGCACGGTGACGGTCCTGGCGCGCGCAACGAGCCACCGATCCAGCCGTTGCGCGGCGAGCCGCCGCTGACGCTGTTCCGCGGCCTGCGGCTGCTGGAACTGTCGCCGGGCACCGAACTGGACCGGTTCGGGGTCGGGGACGGGAACCTGACCTACGCCGTCGGTACCCCGTTCGAGCAGCGTTCGCTCGTCCCGGACTGGGTGCACCGGCCGTACCACGTGTACCGGGTACGGCGGCCGTTGCAGGCCCTGATGGGCAACGCGATCCCCTGGTTCGACCAACCGGGCGGGGGCACCGCGTACCTGCTGCCCTATTCGATCAACGAACTGCTCGACGCGGGCGACGTGATCGAGGTCGAGGCCGGCGACCCACCGGCCTAGTCACGGCTGAAACGGGAGGGCCCCGCCGGTTACCGGCGGGGCCCTCCCGTTTTCGGAGGAGTCCGTCTCAGGTGACGGCAGACCGTTTTCAGTCGATGCGCAGACCGTGCGCGACCGCGAACGCTATCGCGGTGTCCAGGTCGACCCGCGCTCCCCGCAGGTTGGCCTGGACCAACCCGTTCGCGTCGATCCGGGCCCCGCGCAGGTCGGTGTCCTCGACGCGGGCGCTGATCAGCCGCGCACCGCTGAGGTCGGCCTCGCGCAGATCGGTCTCCCGCAGATCCGTCTCGGTGAAGTTGGCCTCCCGCAGGCGTAGCCCGGAGAAGTCGCACTTGCGCAGATCCGCGCGGGACAGGCCCACCAGGGTCAGGTCGCTGTCCCGGATCGTCCAGGTGCGCAGCCGGCAGTCCACGAACGAGCTGCCCAGCAGGCTGCACCCGTCGAACCGGCTGTGGATGAGGTTGCTGCGGTGGAATCCGCAGCTGTGGAACGCGGTCGTGGTGTGCTTGGACTCGCTCAGGTCGACCCTGGCGAAGTCGCAGTGCAGGAACCGGCAGCCCTTGGTGACCAGCCCGTGCAGGTCGGCGTCGCCGAAGTCGCAGCGGTCGAAGGTGATGCGCTCCCAGTGTTTTCCGGCGAAGTTCGCGTCGCCGAAATTGGCCTCGACGATGGTGTCGCCGTCAGCGGGTTCCTCAGTCACGCACCGAGCCTGCCATGCCGCTGCGACCGGCTCCTCGGGCAGGTCTTCCCGTCAGGAGCCCAACCCGTGCTCAGGGCACGACCACGATCGGCCGGGTCGCCTTGGCCAGCAGCGACTTCGGCACCGAACCGAGCAGGCCGCCGTGCCGGGACCGGCCGACCACGATGCTGTCCGCGCGCTGCTGTTCGGCAATCGCCTCCAGCACCCCGGCCGGATCACCCTTGCCGTGCAACAGTTCCCAGTCCAGGCCCTCGCGGGTCAACAGACTCTCGAACCGCGTGTGCAGTTCCGACACGACCTCGTCGGCCGCCTCGGTGCTGGCCACCGCGCCGGCACCGACCCAGTACGCGGGGCCGGAAAATACCTCGACGTAGACGATGATCAGGCGGGCGGAGTCCCGGCGGGCCAGGCCGGCCGCCCAGGCGAGGGCGTGCAGCGACGGTGGCGTGTCATCGTAACCGACCACGATCGAACCGAGGCCGTCCTTGCCGATCTCGAACCTGGGCCGCCCGTTTTCCGCTTCCACGAGAAGAACTCTAGGCCGTGCCCGGCACATCCGCGTTTCGCCGACGGTGATCTGTCCGACTCGGTGACCCGCGTCCGACCGGGAACTAAATCGTTTCCGGCC
Source organism: Candidatus Melainabacteria bacterium (assembly GCA_903970565.1). Lineage (GTDB taxonomy): Bacteria > Actinomycetota > Actinomycetes > Mycobacteriales > Pseudonocardiaceae > CAJCJE01. The sequence continues at coordinate 1,728 of CAJCJE010000123.1, forward strand.
GTCGTCGGAGTCTGGCTACGGTAGCCGTCATGTCCCGGATACTGTCGCTCACGCAGCAGCCCGGAACGCCGGACAGTCGGGGGCCCGGTCGGTATCTGTGGTGGTTGGTCACCAGCCAGCTCCGGTGGGCCGTGCTCGGTGCCGCCTTCAGCATCCTGTGGATGTTCAGCCTCACCCTGCCGCCGTACTTCATCGCCAACGCCATCGACAGGGGGTTGCGCCCCAAGAACCTGACCGCGCTGGGCTGGTGGGCCGCCGCGATCATCGGGATCGGCATCACCTCCGCGCTGTTGGGCCTGTGCCGGCACCGGATCATGACCTTCATCCGGATCGACGCGAGCTACCGGACCGTCGCGGTGGTGATCCGACAGGCCGTCCGGCTCGGGGCCACCTTTCCGCAGCGGGTGTCGGCGGGCGAGGTGGTGAGCATCGGCGCCGCCGACGTCACCGCCATCAGCGAGGCGCAGACGATGGTCGGGCCGGGAGCCGGCGCCGTGGTCACCTACCTCGCGATCGCGGTCGTGCTGTTCAGTGTGTCGGCGCTGCTGGCCGGGGTGGTGCTGCTCGGCGTGCCGTTGATCATGGTGATCGTCGGGCCGCTGCTGAGCAGGCTGCGCCGGACCCAGGCCGAGTACCGACAGCAGCAGGGCGCGCTGACCGCACGGGCCGGGGACATCGTGTCCGGGCTGCGGGTGCTGTGCGGGATCGGCGGCAAGCCGCTGTTCGCCGAGCGGTACCGGCAGTCCTCCGAACAACTGCGGGCCGAGGGCTACCGGGTCGGCGCGGTGATGAGCTGGATCGAGGCACTGGCGGTCGGCCTGCCCGGAATCTTCCTGGCCACCGTCACCTGGCTGGCCGCGCGGATGGCCGCCGAGGGCCAGATCACCGTCGGTCAACTGGTCTCCGTCTACGGCTATGTCGCGGTACTGATCGTGCCGGTCGGGTTCCTCATCGAGGGCGCCGGTCAGCTCGGCAAGGGCCTGGTCGCCGCCCGCCGGGTGGTCCGGGTGCTGGAGCTGACGCCCGGCCTCGCGGATGCCGGTGGCCCGGCCCCGGTCGGTCCGGCCGATCTGCACGACCCGACCTCCGGCCTGCTCCTGGCCGCCGGCCGGACCACCGCGCTGGTGGCGCGGCGATCCGCCGACGCGGTTGCCGTCGTCGACCGGTTGGGCCGTTATGTGGACTCCTCGGTCAGCTGGGGCGGCCTCCCGCTGAACACGGTGGCGCTCGCGGAGGTGCGGCGGCGAATCCTGGTCGCGGACAACGACGCCTACCTCTTCGGCGGTGCCCTGCGCGAGGTGGTCGGCGCCGAGTCGGACCGGTCCGAGCGGTCCGAGGGCCAGGACGACGCGGCCATCGCCACGGCGGTGCGACTGGCTGCCGCGCAGGACGTGGTGGCGGGCCTGCCGGCCGGTCTGGACGCGCGGATCGAGGCGAGGGCGGCCAATCTCTCCGGCGGCCAACGGCAGCGGCTGCGGCTGATCCGCGCGCTGCTGGCCGACCCGGAGGTGCTGCTGCTGGTCGAGCCGACCTCGGCGGTGGACGCGCACACCGAGGCGCTGATCGCCGAACGGGTCGGCGCCGCACGCGCGGGCCGGACCACGCTGCTGGTCGGTACCTCGCCGCTGCTGCTGGATCGCGCCGACGAGGTCGCCTATCTGGTGGACGGGCGGGTGGTGGCGACCGGCCCGCACAGCGCACTGCTCACCGAGCGAGCCGACTACCGGGCCCTGGTCTTCCGGGGCAACGAGGACACCGATGACTGAGCAGTCCACTCCGGACGACGCGGCCGAGGTCGGCCACTGGCGGCTGCCGGTCGCCGACGGCCGGGTCATCCGCCGCGCGGTCGCCGACCTGGTCCGCGCCGATCGGCGCGCCGTGGCACTGATCCTGACCCTCAACAGCCTCGCCGCCGCCGCCGCTCTTGCCGGACCGTGGCTGCTCGGCGAGATCGTCAACCAGATCGGCCCGGGCGCCAATCTGTCCACAATAGACAAACTTGCCCTGCTGATCGTCGGTTTCGCGGTACTGCAACTGATCCTGACCCGCTACGCGCGCTACGCGGGCTACCGCTTCGGCGAGCGGGCCCTGTCGGCGCTGCGGATCGACTTCGTCGACCGGGTACTGGCGCTGCCCACCTCGGTGGTCGAACGGGCCGGCACCGGGGACCTGATGACCCGCAGTTCCGGCGATGCCACCACGGTCGGCAACATGCTGCGCGACGCGGCACCGACGGTGGCCTTCGCCATGTTGCAGGTGGTGTTCATCTTCGCCGCGACCTTCGTCCTCAACCCACTGCTGGGCGGGTGCGCGTTCGTGGCGCTGCCGATGTTCTGGGTTACCACCCGGTGGTACCTGCGCCGGGCGCGCGCCGCGTATCTCGCCGAGGGCGACGCCAACTCCGATCTGTCCGAAACCCTCGCCGCGACCGCTGAGGGCGGCCGGACGGTCGAGGCGTTCCGGTTGCAGCGGCGGCGGATCGGCGCCGGACACCGAGCCATCGCCTTCGGCTACGCGACCCGGCGGCGCACCCTGTACCTGCGCAGCGTGTGGTTTCCCAGCATCGAGTTCGGCCACATGCTGCCGGTCGGCGCGATTTTGCTGGTCGGCGGACTCGGTTACCTGCACGGCTGGCTGAGCCTCGGTGTGGTCGCCTCGGGCAGCCTGTACATGTGGCAGCTCGTCGAACCGATCGACCAGGTGCTGATGTGGACCGAGCAACTGCAACGCGGGATCGCGTCCTTCGCCAGGGTCACCGGCCTGAGCGAGCTTCCGCCGCCGCCGCGCGGCGGCGCGACGCCGGTCGACGACCGGATCGAGGTACGCGGCGTCCGCTACGCCTATCACGGCGAACACGAGGTGCTGCACGGCGTCGACCTCACGGTGCGGCCTGGTGAGCGGCTGGCCGTCGTCGGGCCCTCCGGCGCCGGCAAGTCCACTCTCGGCCGGCTGCTGGCCGGCATCGACGCGCCCAGGGCCGGCACGATCACCGTCGGCGGCGTGCCGGTGGCCGAGCTGACGCCGGAGGAGTTGCGGCAGCGGATCATCCTGGTCACCCAGGAACACCACGTGTTCCTCGGCAGCCTGCGGGACAACCTGGCGATGGCCGCGCCGGAGGCCACGGACGAGGCGATGCTGGCGGCGTTGGCCACCGTGGACGCGCGCTGGGTGCGGGAACTGCCCGATGGCCTCGCCACCGGCCTCGGCGCGGCCGGCGAGGAACTGGACCCGGCCCGGGCGCAGCAACTCGCGCTGGCCAGGGTGGTGCTGGCCGATCCGCATACGGTGATCCTGGACGAGGCCACCTCGCTGCTGGACCCCACCACCGCCCGGCACGCCGAACGCGCGATGGCCGCCGTGCTCGCCGGCCGCACGGTGATCGCCATCGCGCACCGGCTGCACACCGCGCACGACGCGGACCGGGTCGCCGTCGTCGACGGCGGTCGGCTCACCGAACTCGGCAGCCACCACGAACTGCTGGACGCCAACGGTTCCTATGCGGCCCTCTGGCGCTCCTGGCACGGCACCGCCCCGGCCGAACGCTGACCGACACCGGTTCGGCCGGCGACCCGGCCGGAGACTCGGTCACAGTTCGGCGTACCAGTCGTTGCCACGGATCGGATTGCCCTTCGGATACTCGACATCGCACTGGCCGGCCAGGATCAACCCGGCCCTGCGGCAGACCGCGTTCGACGCTCCATTGTGGATCGACGGGAACGCGCGCAGGGTGCGGTGCCGGTGTGGCGCGCGGGCCTGCGCAATGACCAGCAGCAGGCCGGCGACCGCGATGCCCCGGCCCTGGAACTCCGGCAGCACGCTCCAGCCGGCCTCGTAGGCGCCCTCGCCCTGCCACTGGTGTTCCCAGTAACCGATCACCCCGGCCGCTGCACCGTCCGCCGTCACCAGGAACATCTGCCCGGCACCCGGCGTGTCGAGGTGGAGATAGCGCCAGTGGCGGTCGTCCACCGCGTTGTCGCTCTCCGGACCGCCGAGATACCTGGTCATCTCCGGCGTGTTCGCCGCCGCAGCACCTCGATCCCGGCCTCGTTCCACGGTTGCCGCGCAACATCCGTCACCACCATCTCCAACCCTGACGCACGTCGTCGACGCCCTCGATCCGTCTCCCGGGCGCAGTCAACCTCACCCCTTCGACTGATTTCCGGGCACCAGGGTTCGGTAGTGGTAGTCGGCGGCGGTACGGAAGCCGAGCCGGGCGTAGAGGGCGCGGGCTCCCTGGTTGGCCGTTGTCACCTGCAACCAGGTCTGGCGCAGACCGCGAGCGCGGGCCTGGTCGAGCAGGGCGTCGATGATCAGCATGGCCCGGCCCTGCCGGCGACAGTCCGGCCGTACGGCGAGGCAGTAGAGGCCGCCCCAGTCCCCGACCAGGGCCAGTCGGCCGATCGCGGTGGCCCCGGCGGCGTCGTGCCAGCTGGCGTACAGGGCGGGGCGTCCGGTGAGGATGCGCCGACCGACCTCGCGGGCCTCGGCGTCGCCGCGGCCGTCCACGGCCCACCAGAGATCCATCCAGGCCCGGTCGGGCCGCTCGCTCACCTCGACACCGGCCGAGGTCATCTTTGCGGAGGACCCGGGTTCGAGGCGGGCGAGTTCGCGCAGCACGTCCTCGATGCCGGCGGTCTGGACACTCGCTCGGGCGCCCACCTGATAGCCCCGTGCGGCCAGCACCGCGTCGAGCCCGCCGGGTCGGGCGGTGGGACCGAGTTGGACGCAGGGGGCTATCCCCCGCTCTCGGTAGAGCAGTTCGACCCGGTCGAGAGTGGCCCTGAGATCGGCGGGCGCGGTCAGCGGCAGCACGGAATTGGCTCGCCGGGTCACCCCGCCGGAGAGCCGCACGACCCAGCCGTCGACGGACACCTCGGTCTGGGCCGGCCAACCCTGACGCATCAACACGTCGAGATCAACTACGGAAGCCATCTCCCGAGCATAACAATCGGAAGATTTGTATAGTTATACATTTCTGTTCGCCTGATCACGTTGATCGTCAGCGTGGCTCGATCACGTCGTCGACGGCGATGTCGTATACGGCCAGACAGCGACGAATCCACTGCCGCCGCGGCACGCTCCAACTATCCCAAGTGGACTGGAGCGTGTCGGCGGGAAGATCGTGACCGGTCGGATCGAGGCCGGGTAGCAGGGTCATGGACAGGACGGCCAGCTCGGTGATCTGCTGGTGGTAGTCGGTGCCGGGAAAGACGTCCGCGCACAGGCTCTCCCGGCGCTCGGCCATCGCCCGGATGTGGCGCAGCGACTCGTGGACCACGTGTTCGATGGCCCCGGCGACGGCAGCCTGTCGACGGCGGGCCAGCCGGTGCCGAAGCCATCGCGCGGTGGACCGCTCCACCGCCGGCCACTGGTAGCCCCTGATCCGAACGCCCACGATCGCCGCGCCTTCCCGCGCCGGTCAGCGGAAGTCTCGGGAGCGGGAGGGAATCCGCAGGTCGAGCTGGGACAGTCGCTCGGCGACCACGCTGATCACGCCCTCGGCCTTCTCCACCCTGCCGCGAACGAGCAGGGCCGGGCTGACCCTGGCCACCGTGCGATACCGCGCCCAGAGGCCGGCCGAGCAGATCACGTTGGCCATCCCGGTCTCGTCCTCCAGGTTGAGGAAGGTGACCCCGCCAGCGGTGGCCGGCCGCTGCCGATGGGTGACCGCGCCGCCGACCAGCACCCGGTCCCGGTGTTCGGCGTTGCGCAGCTCGGCCGCGGACAGCACGCCGAGTCGAGTGAGCCGTTCGCGGATGAACTGGGTCGGGAAGCTGTCCGGGGAGATGCCCATCGCCCACACGTCGGCCACCGCGATCTCGACCTCGTCCATCAGCGGCAACTCCGGCGCGGTCAGGCCGACCGCCGTCCCCGGCAGCCGATCCGGCCGCTGCGCCGCCGCGGCTCCCGCCGCCCAGAGGGCCTGCCGTCGCGTCAGGCCGAAGCCGTCGAAGACGCCCGCGGTGGCCAGCGCCTCGCCCTGGGGGGTTGTCAGCCGTACCCGGTTGCCCAGGTCGGCGAGATCCCGGTAGGGCCCGCCCCGGTCCCGTTCGGTGACCAGGGTTTCGGCCAGCGCGACACCGATCGTGCGGATGGTGGCCAGCCCGAGCCGAACGGCTTGGCCGCTCGTGCTGTCGGGCTCCGGTTCGAGGCTCGGGTGGGCGAGGCTGGCGTTGATGTCCGGGCCGCGCACGAGAACTCCGTGTCGACGGGCGTCGGTGACCAGGGACTGCGGCGAGTAGAAACCCATCGGCTGGGCCCGGAGCAGACCGGCGCAGAAGGCGGCCGGATAGTAGAACTTGAAGTGGGCGCTGGCGAAAACCAGGTGCGCGAAGCTGAGCGCGTGGCTTTCCGGGAAGCCGAAGTTGGCGAAGGCCAGCAGTTTCGCGTAGATCTGATCAGCCAGCTCGCCGGTGATCTCGTTGGCCGCCATCCCCGCGTAGAAACGGTCCTTGAGCCTGCGCATCTTCTCGGTGGACCGTTTGGCACCCATCGCCCTGCGCAACTCGTCGGCCTCCCCGGCGTCGAAACCGGCCACGTCGACCGCGATCCGCATCAGCTGTTCCTGGAACAGCGGCACGCCAAGGGTTCTCGCCAGTGCCGGTTCCAGCAGCGGATGGTCGGCCTTGCAGTCCACCTCCGGATTCGTACTGTGCCGGCGCCGGATGTAGGGGTGCACCGAGCCGCCCCGGATGGGACCGGGCCGGATCAGCGCGACCTCGACGACCAGGTCGTAGAACTCCTTGGGCCGCAGCCTCGGCAGGGTCGCCATCTGAGCGCGGGACTCCACCTGGAAGACGCCGACCGAATCGGCCGCGCTGAGCATCCGGTAGATGTTCTGGTCGTCGAGTTTCAGATGGGCGATGTCGACCGGATCTTTGTGGTGCTCGCGCACCAGGTCGGTCATATAGTGCAGCGCGGAGAGCATCCCGAGGCCGAGCAGGTCGAACTTGACCAGTTTCACCGAGGCGCAGTCGTCCTTGTCCCACTGCAACACGCTGCGGCCGGCCATCCGCGCCCATTCGACGGGCACCACCTCCGACACCGGCCGGTCGCAGATCACCATCCCACCGGAGTGGATGCCCAGATGCCGGGGGAAGTTCTCCACCTGCTTGGCCAGTGAGATCACCTCCGCCGGCACGTCGGGGCCGAGCTCGTTCATGGTGGAGTCCATCGGCCCCCAGCGGTCGATCTGTCTGCTCCAGGCATCCTGCTGGCCCGGCGCGTAACCGAGCGCCCTGGCCATCTCGCGCACCGCGGAGCGGGTCCGGTAGCTGATCACGTTGGCCACCTGCGCGGTGTGCAGCCGGTCGTAGCGGCGGTAGACGTACTGGATGGCCTCCTCCCGGCGGTCGGACTCGATGTCCAGGTCGATGTCCGGGTAGCCGTCCCGCGCCGGGGCGAGGAACCGCTCGAACAGCAGCTTCCAGCGGACCGGGTCGACCTTGGTGATGCCCAGCGCGAAGCACACCGCGGAATTGGCCGCCGAACCCCGGCCCTGGCAGAGGATGTCGACTTCCCGGCAGAACCGCACGATGTCCCAGACGATGAGGAAGTAGCCGGGGAAACCCAGCTCCTCGATCACCCCCAGTTCGTGCTCGATCTGCTGGTACGCCTCGGGATTCGCACTCGGCGACCCGTACTGTTCGGCGGCACCCCCGGCGACGAGTTCGCGCAGGTAGGTCGTTTCGGTGTGACCGGCCGGCACCGGGAAGGGCGGCAGACCGGGAGCGATCAGCCGCAGATCGAAGGAACACTCGACGCCGAGCACCGCCGAGGCGGCGACGGCGTTGGGGTAGCGGGCGAACCGATCGCGCTGCTCGGCGCCGGAACGCAGGTACGCGGTGGGCGCCGGGGGCAGCCAGCCGGCCATGTCCTCCAGGCTGCGCCTGGCCCGCACCGCGGCCAGCACCTCGGCGAGTCGGCCGCGCTCCGGGCGGGCGTAGTGCACCGCGTTGCTGGCGACCACCGGCAGGCCGAGACCCTCGGCGAGGTCGGCGAGCAGATCGTTGTGCACGGTGTCCAGGGGAAGGCCGTGGTCGATCAGCTCGACATACACCTGCTCCTGGCCGAACAACCCGATCAGCCTGCGCAGTTCCCGCGCCGCCGCGAACGGCCCCTCGCCCAGCAGCGCCTGCCGGACCGCGCCCTTGCGACAACCGGTCAGCACCGCGCAGTAGCCCTTCACCTCGGCGGCGACCCGGTCCAGGTCGTAGAGCGGGCGGCCTTTGGCGCTGCGCGGCTGCTCGGGAACCTCGCCGCCCTGCTCGTCGAGCTGGCCGGCGGTGACCGCCCGGCACAGCCGGCCGTACCCCTCGGCGTCCCTGGCGAGCAACAGCAGATGCTCGCCCTCCGGGTCGGCGATCCCGCTCTGCGGCGCGGAAAGGCCGAGGGACAGTTCGGTGCCGAAGGCAGCCCGCACCCCCAGTTCGCGGGCTGTCTCGGCGAACCGCACGATCCCGTACATGCCGTCGTGATCGGTCAGCGCGATCGCGTCCAGTTCCAGTCGCGCCGCTTCCTCGACGAGTTCCTCGGGATGGCTCGCGCCGTCGAGAAAACTGAAATTGGAATGGCAGTGCAGCTCGGCATAGGGCACCCTGGCCCGTTTCTCCGGCCGCCAGCCCGCCTTCGGCCGGGAACCCGGTGCGGCCCGATACGGCATCCGGCGCCCGGTCCAGGCCGGTGCGTCGCCGCCGTCACCGGAACCGGGCGACGGGGACCGGCCGGAGAGCACCCGCTCCAGCTCCGACCATCTCAGCGAGGAACTGTCAAAGCCCATGACAAGTGCTCAGTGTTCCGTGACCGGTCGGCGCTGTCCGGGAATCACCAGGGACCGTGCTGGATAACCGCCCCCGGCCGGCAGCCGGCCGAACGCTCCACCGTCCGTTGTGGACTTTTCGTCGACCAGCTCGTGAAACCAGCGAATATCGGCCGAGCCAGTACCGGACGCCGGTCGGAATTCCTCGAACATCAGTCGTATATCCCTTCCACGAACCATCGACTACCTTCGCAACGCAACAACAGCGCCAGAGAAGACGGCGGTGCTGCCATTCCTTCCCAGCGCTGATCGACCCGGTGTTGGTCCGACCAGTGCTGGACCGATTTCGCCAGTGCCGGTTCCGGTGCCACCCGTCGTGGTCTGGCCGATTCCGACTCAGCTCGCTCGGGCGGTCCCCAGTCGGCCGGGGCCGGATTGTCCGGGGCCCGGTTGTCCGAGGCCGGTTTGTCCGGAGTCAGTTGGGCCAGGGCCGGGGGCTCGGACAGGGCGAGCAGGAGCTGCATCCGGGCGAGGTGGATCTCCGTGCCAGCCGTGCCAGCCGTGCCAGCCGTGCCAGCCTTGCCAGCCGTGCCGGCCTTATCGGCCTTGCCGACTGTGCCAGTCTTGTCGACTGTGCCAGTCTTGTCGACTGTGCCGGGTTGCCGATCCACCGGCCACGGACCGGTCCAGCCCAGCACCGGCAGCGGCCGGCGCGCGCCAATGGAGACCTCGAACGGTGGCGCGGTGAGCCCGTGCCGGTCGGTGAGCGACACCCGCGCGCCGTGCTCGTCGAAGACGACCGCCGAAATGGACTCGGCGGGCACCGTCGACGGAGCCGGCCGGGGGAGCTGACCCGGCCAGGGCAGTTCGGGATGGGCACGAGGAGCCGTTTCGTCGCCCCAGGCCACCGGATTGACCCGGTCGAGCGGGGCCCGTTCCCCGTCGGGTACCGGGATGAACGCGCCTTCCGGTCCGAGCAGGCTCTGCACCCGCAGCATCGCCCGCGCCGCCCGCTCGTCGTCGACGGCCGAGGCACCACCCCCGGCGAACAGTTGCAGTTGCAGCGAACGACCGTCGACGACCTCCTCCGGCCACAACCGCACCATGCTCACCCCGGACCGCAACTGGGCCGTGCGCAGCCAGCCGTCCAACTGCCAGCGCACCCGATCGGCGATCCCGGCAAGGGTCAGCGGCTCGGTGCAGCGCCACACCCGACTGTGCCGCTCGCCGTGTTCGGTCACGGCCTCGATGGCCAACCGGGTGCAGGCCAGGCCGTGCTCGCCGAGCAGTTCGTACAGACGTTGCGCGGCCATCCTGGCGGCGAAGGCCACCATGTCCACCCGTTCGGCTGGAGGGTCGAGTTCCTGGGTGACCATCAGTTCCGGCGGCGGGCGGCGGCGGTCCGGTGGGCGCCGGGCGCGACCGCCGGCCAGCCGGTGCGCCAACACCGCGTCCGCGCCGAAGCGGGAGGCGACCTCGCCCTCGGCCACCGCGGCGAACGCGCCGAGCGTGCGCAACCCGAGCCGGCGCAACAGGTCGACAAGTTCGGCCAGTCGCGCGGCCGCGTCGACGCCCTCGCCTTTGCCGGTACCGAACGCACCGGAACCCCGCACCCCGGAACCAGGTGTCACGGCACCAGGCGCCACCGAACCAGACGCTCCCCGGCCACGTGGCACCGAACCCGGAGACGCGGAAGCCTTTGCCTTCGGTCCCCGCGCCCCGGCGCGGGTTGAGCCGGCACCGGTCCGCCCGGTCAGGGCGGCCAACTCGCCGATGGGCAGCGGCGCGAGGAAAGCCGGACTCTCCCCCGGAGGCACGAGCAGACCACGATGCGCGGCGAGAATCGCGGCGAACAGGCCGTCGGCGATGCCGACCTGGCATTCCACCCCGGTCGCGGACGCGACCTGGTCGACCAGCCGTTCGGCGACCGCTTCCTCGTCGCCGAAGTAGCTGACCGGCCCCTGCGCCGGTACCGCGACCACCCCGGACCGGATGACCTCAACTCCGGGCGCAAGTTCCTCGACCGCCGCCGCGACCGGTTCGAAGGCCCGCGCGTCCCGATCGGGATCGGCCGGGAAAACGAGCAGATCGGTGCAGCAGCTCTGGGCTTCCCGCCGACGCATTCCGCGCCGCACTCCCCGTGCACGAGCGGTCGCCGAACAGGCCAACACCCGATTGGTCAGCACGATGGCCACCGGGGCCTGCGGCAGGACACCGGCCGCCGCGCTGGCCGCCGTCACCGGCCAGTCCGGACACCAGACCACCACCATCCGGGTCGGCCGGCCAGATTGTTCGATCCTGGCCTGCTCGATTCCGGCTCGTTCAGTCCAGGACAAGCCGCTGGCGGTCAGCCTGTTCTCGGCCGTCGCTGCCGATGCAGCCGACGCGGTCGGTGCGGTCGGTGCGGTCGGTGCGGTCGGTGCGGTCGGTGCGGTCGACTCAGCTGGCGCGGCTGGCTCGGTCGGTGCCGACGCCGCGGTCGGTGCCGTGGCTGATCCAGCTGAATCCGTTGCGGCGGAACCCGTTGTCGAGTCGGTCGTCGCTGATTCTGTTGTGTTCGATTCTGTTGTGAGGGATTCGGTTGTGGGCACAGTTGGGCGAACTGCCGGCTGATTTCTCATCCGCTTACCCGACCGCTGCCGAAGACAGTTCCCGCACGGTGAGATCAGCGCTGGTCAGGTCGACGCTGATCGGGTCTGTCCAGATCGGCGCCGCCGAGGCCGGACTGGCCGGGTTGGGACCGGCCGCGCTCGGCAGCACGACGACGCGCTGTTTCGGCCGGGCCGCCGCGCCGCGACCCCGTACCGAGATCAGTATCTCGCCCTTGGCCAGGTACCCGTATCCGTTGCCAAGCCCGGACCAGCGCAGCTCCGGACAGGACAGCTCAAGCTCGGCTCCTGGCCACTCGCCACGGGCCACGAGCACCGCGCCCCGATGCTGGGCCCGCGCGGAGAGCCGACGAGCCCACTCGGTGCCCCGCCGACCGCTTCCGGCCAAGCCCTCGGCGTTGACGACGACCAGGTCCATTCCGTCCAGCAGGGCGGCGACCACCGAGACGAGTTGGGTGCCCGGCCGGGGTACCAGAGCCAGCCGGGGCAGCGCCACGCCCAACTCGGACGCGGCGAGCAAACCGAGGTTCGGCATACCGACCACGGCAGCCCAGGACCCCTGGGCGGTCGCGGTGGCCAGCAACGCGAGGAGCAACGAGTTCGATCCGCGTACCGAAATCGTGCTCCCGCGCCGCAGGCCACCAAGGGGAAACAGGTCAACCAGTTCCGCGCGAACTGGCAGTACCCTCCCCACCACCAGGTCGGCCGGCCTCTCGGTCAGCTCGCTTGCGACCCGCACGGCGCCTGGAGGAACGCCACGCATGGCCAGTGAGGTCACTGACGCAGACACCGACCCACCTCCACACGTAGCCCGCACAGCCTGTTGACTGTGCGAAACGCCGTGGGGAAGACGGCGGTACGAGTGAGCCGACCCCCGACACCGGCCACTCACTCATGTTCGAACATGTGTTCGAACGATGTGGCTAGTTAACCCTACGAACGGGCGGCTGTCAAACACCGCGGTGATCAACACCCGGTGGAGTGAACAGGTCCGCGCGGCCCGATCAGAATCTACGTCGACGACGGCAGGTCGACACGCCGAACGCGACCCTGGGTTGTCGGGCGCGAACTCCGGAGGCTCTGACCAGCGTCGAGCCACCATCTCACCGGGCCGCGGTGAAGCTGTCGCCGGTGAGGACGGGTACCGAAGTGCTGGCGTTCACCTCGGCGGCCACCTCGACGTCGTCGGGGTAGCCCCAGGAGATCAGTTCCTGACCGCCCACGCAGGCCCGTAGCTGCGCGGGAAGGTCGGCGGCGACCTCGCGGTAGGCGCCCACGGCCGAGCGTGCCTCCGGGGACAGCGGGCCGAATCCGCGCGCGACGAGGGCGGCAAGGTAGCTGCCGGCGCCCCACAGGTCCTCGGCGGCTGGCCGCAGCGACCCGTCCGGCCAGCGTTCGCCGGCCGCGATGACGGCCACCGGTGCGGTCGGCCGCCCGGCCAGGTACCGGATGGTCCAGTCGGCGGCGGCGTCGACGTTGCGCAGCGACACCCCGAGCACGATCGCGCCCGTTTCGGCGACCTCATGGGAGATGGTCGAGCCGTTGGGCGAGGGCAGCACCAGCCTGGTGACGCCCTCGGCAGCGCGGATCGTCGCGGCGGACAGGCTGAGCCGGCCGGGCCGGGCCACGGATCGGCCGACCGCGAGCACGGCGCCTCGCTCGGCGGCGAACTCGACGGCCCGCTCGTCGCGCCAGCGAAACGGGAAAACCTCGATCCCCTTGTCCACGGCGACGGTCAGCGCGGTGGTGAAGGACAGCACGTCCACGACGGCGACCACGGCTGCCGGTCCGGACAGCACGCTCGCGCCGGCCGGCCCCCAGTCGAACCTGGCTCGGAAAGCGTTCTGCGCACAGGGATTTGTCATCTCGCGACGGTAACAACCGTCCGAAACGGACACCAGTGGACTAGGTGAGCACGACCTCGGCGAAGCCGCGAACCTCGGCCAGGCGAGCGGCCTCGGACTCGAGTTCGGCGGTGAGGTCCGGCGGTAGCTCACCGAAGGGTTCGACGGTCAGTTCGAGGCGGCGTCTGCCGGCGGCCTTGGCCCGCCAGGCGGCCACGATCTCGCCGTCGGCCAGTACCGCGCCGGGATTGCCCAGTATTCGCCACAACGCCTTGCGCGCCTTGGCATCGGGCACGATCAGCTGCCGGTCGCGGGCTTGCAGGTACGGGTCGCCGGGCGGCAGCAGGCGCAGCCGGGGTGGTTCGGCGGCCCTGCGCAGCGCGGCCAGCCGATCCGCCGGGAACCAGCCGGCGCGGCCATCCACGTCGACCTCGACCAGGTCGCCGGGCCACCGCGCGGCGAGTTCGGCGGCGTTGACGCCGAGGAAGTCCGCCGTGTCGGCGACGGTGGCCGGGCCGAGGAACCGCAGAAAGGTCGTGGCCAGGCCGGCGAGACCGGTGGACTCGGCCGGCGGTCCTGGCCAGTCCGCGAGCGGGGTGAGCAGCATCGACCCGGACGCGCTGTCCAGGTACACCCCGGCGGGCAGCGCGACCAGGCGGAACAGCGACTCGGAGATGTGCCGCGACCTGCATCCCCGGCACCAGGCGGTGAGCGACTCGTCCACGCGCCGGCTGACCGCCGCGCTGACCGCGCCCTTGGTCATCGGCCCGGTCACCACCGCGCCCATCGCGTCGGTGGCCTGCTCGATCACCGCCATCGCGGAGCCGCCCGCAGCCGCCAGCCGGGTCTTCGGCCAGCTCAGCCGGGTCGCGGCGGCGGCCTCGGAAGCCGGGTGGAGTGCGGCGGCGAGGCCGGGCAGGTCGGCGGCGTGGTGCAGATGCGGCGAGATCCGACAGCCCCAGACCATCCGTGGACCGGCGAGGTCGGTCGGGATCGCGGACAACCGGGCCGCGCAGGCCAGCCGGGCCGAGCCGGGAGGCGTGTTCTGCACGCCCAACCGGAGAACATCCAGTTGCCGCAACGACGTCGTCCGTCGTGACAGTCCCTGCTCGGCGATCCGATAGCCGAGCACCCGCGCCCGGCTGACCCGCTCGGTCATGTCAGTGCGCGAAGTGCCGGGTACCGGTGAGATACAGCGTGACCCCGGCCGCGTCGGCGGCCGCGATCACCTCGGCGTCGCGGACCGAACCACCCGGCTGCACAACGGCCCGCACCCCCGCGTCCAGCAGGACCTGCAAACCGTCCGGGAACGGGAAGAACGCATCCGAGGCGGCCACCGAACCCTTGGCCCGGTCACCGGCCCTGGAGACCGCGAGCCGGGCCGCGTCAACCCGGTTGACCTGCCCCATGCCGACGCCGACCGAGGCGCCGTCACCGGCGAGCAGGATCGCGTTGGACTTCACCGTGCGGACCGACCGCCAGGCGAAGGCGAGGTCGGCCAGGGTCTCGGTGTCCACGGCGGAGCCGCAGGCCAGCGTCCACGCGGCCGGGTCGTCACCGTCGGCGGAGATGGTGTCGGTCTGTTGCAGCAGCAGACCGCCGGACACCTGGCGCAGTTCGGCTCCGCCGCGTACCGGCGGCTGGGCGAGCAGGATGCGCACGTTCTTCTTGCGTGCCAACACGTCCACCGCGCCATCAGCGTAGGCGGGGGCGAGCACGACCTCGGTGAAGATGTCCGCGATCTGTTCGGCCATCTCGACGGTGACCGGCCGGTTGGCCGCGACGATGCCGCCGAAAGCACTGGTCGGGTCGCAGGCGTGCGCCTTGCGGTGCGCGTCGGCGATGCTGATCTCCGACACCGCGATGCCGCACGGGTTGGCGTGCTTGATGATCGCGACGCAGGCCTGCTGGTGGTCGTGCGCGGCGCGCCAGGCGGCATCGGCGTCGATGTAGTTGTTGTAGGACATCTCCTTGCCGTGCAGCTGTTGCGCGGTGGCAAGGCCGATGGCGCCGGTATTGGCGGAGTACAGCGCGGCGGCCTGGTGCGGATTCTCGCCGTAGCGCAACGACTTCACCTGGGTCCAGGTCGCGCCGACCCAGGTCGGGAACGGCGACCCGGACACCTGGTCACCGACCAGAGCGGGGTGCGCGCCGGGCTGCGGGTCGGCGATCGTGGCACCCATCCAGGAGGCGACCGCGACGTCGTAGGAGGCGGTGTGCCGGAAGGCCTCGACCGCGAGCGAGCGGCGGCCGGCGAGGCTGAAACCACCGGCGCGGACCTGTTCGAGCACCCAGTCGTAGCGGGTCGGGTCGACCACGACGGCGAGGTTGGCGTGGTTCTTCGCGGCGGCGCGCACCATTGCCGGGCCGCCGATGTCGATCTGCTCGACGCACTCGGCCGGGCTCGCGCCGGAGGCCACGGTCTGGGTGAACGGGTAGAGGTTGGAGATCAGCAGGTCGAACGGCTCGATGTCCAGTTCCTGCAACTGCCGGACGTGATCGGGGTTTCCGGTGTCGGCGAGCAGACCGGCGTGTACCCGGGGGTGCAGGGTCTTCACCCGGCCGTCGAGGCTCTCCGGGAAACCGGTCAGCTGCTCGATCCGGGTGACCGGGACACCCGCGTCGGTGATGGCGCGCGCGCTGTTGCCGGTGGACACGATGCGCACTCCGGCCGCGTGCAGCTGCTCGGCCAGTTCGGGCAGCCCCGACTTGTCGCTGACGCTGATCAGCGCCCGACGAACGGGACGGCGATCGTCCACTATGTCTGGTCCGGACTGGTTTGCGGTCACGGGATACTTACCTTTCGTCCGTTCACGGTGGCGCCCTCGCGGGCGAGCCTGGCGACCACTTCGACCAGCAGTCGCCGTTCCACGGCTTTGATTCGGGCGTGCAGTTCCTGAGCCTGTTCATCCGGCTGGACCTCGACCGGTTGCTGGGCCAGGATCGGCCCGGTGTCGACGCCCTTGTCGACCAGGTGCACGGTGCAGCCGGTGACCTTCACCCCGTAGGCGATCGCGTCGGCGACGGCGTGCGCGCCGGGGAAGGCGGGCAGCAGCGCGGGGTGTGTGTTGATCATGCGGCCGGCGAAGCGATCCAGGAAGGCGGGGCCGACGATCTTCATGAAGCCGGCCGAGACGATCAGGTCGGGCCGGTAGGCGGCGACGGCCTCGGTCAGCGCGAGATCCCAGTCCGCCCGGTCGGCGTGATCGGCCAGCCTTACCACGAAACCGGGCACGTTGGCGCGTTCGGCCCTGGCCAGCCCCTCGACACCGGACCGGTCCGAACCGACGCCGACGATCCGCACCGGGTAGTCGGTGTCCTGGGCCGCGTCGAGCAGGGCCTGGAGCAGGGTGCCGGTGCCGGAGAGCAGGACGACGACCCGAGCCGGACGCGGGAAGGTCAGGCTCGTGCCGATGTCGCTACCGCCCTCGGCGGTCGCGCCGTGCGGGGTCGCGCTGTCCGGGTTGGCGCTGTCCGGGTTGGCACTGTCCGAGGTCACGATGACACTCCAACGGAGCTGCCGGCGGCGAGTTGACGATGGTGCGATGAGGCCCCGAACAGGGGTCGTTGAGGACGCAGCGGGCTCTCCTGACAGGCGGTTTGTCGTGCCTGGCCAGCGTAGGTCGTCCGAAGTTGATCTTCATGAGCAGGGCGCCCCGAGCTGGGCGGACACCTCGTGTGATGCCGCGATCACTCTGTGGCGGCCGAGGATTCGCCGGAGTCCCCGGCCGGGTTCTTCCCTGGTTTCTCGGCTGCCGTGGTCTCCGCCGCCTGTTCCGAACCGGCGCCGCCGGTCTCGTCCTCGGTCTGATCCTCGGTTTGGTCCTCGGCGGTCTGACCGGCCCGGTCGCCGAGGTGGTCCTCGACGTCGTCCTGGTCGGGATCGGTAGGGGGCTCCTCCTGGGGTGGGGCGGAATCGTCGGCGCCGGGCTCGTCCTCGTTGTCTTCCGGGGCGTCTACCGGGTTGTCTTCCGGGTCGTCCTCGGGGTCGGTCAGCGCGTCGGCCATCCTGGTGGCCAAGGAGACCAGCACGTCCGGGTGTGGGCCGGCCACCAGCGCGGTCACCGCGCCGACGACGCCGATCCAGCCGAACGCCAGCAGCGCCAGCAGGCCGGCCTCGACGGTCACCGGGTTGAACGGGCCGTCGGCCACCGTGCCACCGGCGAACGCGGCCAGCACCAGGCAGCCGATGGCCACGGTCAGCGCGGCGACGCCGACGGCGCGCAGGCGGCCGAGCGCACGGTCCGGACGTCCTTCGCTCGTCCCGCTGCCCCTGGCACCGGATCGGCGCGAACGGGCCAGGACAGGATCGGCCACCCGTCGACAGTCCCAGCCGACCCCGATCCCGACCGCGACCGGGAGCAGGAAGGCCGCCACCCACCAGGGCGCCGACCGAACGGGAAGCGCGCCGAGCAGCGGCAGGCCCAGCACGGGGCCGGGATGGAAGGCCAGCGGGCGCACCACCATCGCGCCGATGGAGAACCCCGACCCGAGGGCAAAGGACACCGCGCCGATCACCGCATTGGGCAGATAGGCCAGTGACAGCAGGGTAATTCCGAGTCCACCGCCGAAGCCGGGCGCGTTGTCCTGGAACATTGCGTCCACCGTCGGCCAGGACAGCACCAGCGCCAGGGCGAGCAGCACGGTGCCGGCCGCGACGAGTCCGACCAGGCCGAGCAGGCCGGCCCGTAGGCCGCCTCTGGTCGGCTCGTCCGCCTTGGCCAGTACGGCCGCGAGCAGACCACACCGCCGGGAAAGCCCGATCGCGACCGCGACACAGGCCAACAGCCCGGCGAGGAAAAACGCGAGCACGGGCGAGGACCGCACCTGGTTGCCGGAACCGACCGCGGACAACACGGCGGCGAACGCGCCGTTGCCCAGACCGATCGCGAGGAAGATCGGGCCGGCCGACGCGGGGGTCCGCGCGCCGATGCGGTCGGCGGCGCTCATCGCGGCACGCGCGGTCAGCCCCAGCACCAGCACGGTCGGCAGCAACGGCAACATGCCGAGCGGGTGGCCGGCGATGATCAGTTGGACGTGCATGGCGGCCAGCCAGGTGGGGCCGGTGGCGGCCAGGATGCCAGCGGCGGAGATGCCGCTGTCGGGGGCCAGCGCCACGATGAGGGCCAGCAGGGCGGCCAGGGCCAGATAGCCGGCCACCAACGGGCCGAGCGCGGCGAACAACAGGCCCCTGGCCCGTTCGCCTCGGGTGGGCCGGCCGAGGTCAGCGG
>CAJCJE010000124.1 GCA_903970565.1 Candidatus Melainabacteria bacterium
CGAGCTGGAGAACCGGCTGGTCTCGGTGTTGCACGACGTCCGGGAGGTCGTCGAGGACACCGACCGGATGGTCGGCACCGCGCGCTCGCTGGCCGATCGGCTGGAGGCGACCCCGCCGGTCGCACCGGCCCAGCAGGCCGAGGAGGGCGCGAAGCTGCTGCGCTGGTTGAGCGAAAAACACTTCACTTTCCTGGGTTATCGCCAGTACGAGCTGGTCGAGGACCCAACTGGCAGTGGTGAGCCGGCGCTGCGGGCGATCCTGGCCACCGGACTCGGGGTGCTGCGTCAGGACAGCCTGGCCGCGCGCAGCCTCACCGCGGGGCCCGATCTCGCCGCGCACGCGCTGGCTCCGCAACTGCTGGTGCTGACCGAGGCCAGCGCGCCCTCGTCGGTGCACCGCTCGTCCTACCCGTACTACGTCGGGGTCAAGACCTTCGACGAGCACGGCAACGTCAATGGTGAGCACCGTTTCCTCGGGGTGCTGACCAATGCCGCGATGCACGAGGACGTGCTGGACATCCCGGTGATCGAGCGCCGGGTTCGCGAGGTCATCCACCGCGCCGGTTTCCCGCTGGAGTCCTATTCCGGGCAGCGGATGCTGGAGGTCATCCAGAACTATCCCCGCCCGGAACTGTTCTCCACCAACGCCCAGTCGCTGTATGACACCGCGACCGGTGTGCTCGCGCTGGCCGACCGGCGGCGGCTGCGGCTGTTCCTGCGCCGCGACCCCTACGGCCGGTTCTACTCCTGCCTGGTCTATCTGCCCAGGGACCGCTACACCACCACCTCCCGACTGGCCATGCAGGAGGTGCTGCTGGCCGAGTTGCACGGCAACAACCTGGAGTACAGCACCAGAGTCGGCGAGACCGAACTGGCGCGGGTGCACTTCATGGTGCACACCGATCCGGCTGACCAGACCGACCCGGACTCGCCGGGCATCCAGCAGCAGTTGGCCGATGTGGTGCGCAGCTGGGACGACCTGATGATCGACGCGATCCTGGCCGAGCGACGCGCGGCGACCGGCTCGTTGTCGACCGGTTCGGAGACGGCCACCGAACAGGGCCAGCGTTACGCCACCGCGTTCCCAGAGGCCTATAAGGAGGACTTCGACGCCGAGGTCGGTCTCGCCGACCTGCGCCAGTTGCAGACCCTTGGCGACCAGGGCGACCTCGCGGTGTCCTTCTACCTGCCGGAGGGCGCCGAACCGGGGGAGCGGCGCTTCAAGCTGTACCTGGCCGGCGAGCGGGTCACCCTGTCGATGGTGTTGCCGCTGTTGCAGCAGATGCGGGTCGTCGTGGTCGACGAGCGGCCCTACCAGGTGCTGCGCGACGACGGCACCAAGTGCTGGATCTACGACTTCGGCCTGCGGCTTGATCCCGGCGTGCTGGACAAACTCAGCGTCAGCGACGTGGAGAGCCTGCGCACCCGGTTCCAGGACGCTTTCGCGGCCACCTGGCGCGGCGACGCCGAGATCGACAGCTTCAACGCGCTGGTCCTGCAAGCCGGTGTCACCTGGCGGCAGGCCGCGATACTTCGTGCCTACGTCAAGTACCTCCGCCAGGCCGGTACCACCAACAGCCAGGACTACATCGAGGACGCCATCCTCGCGCACACCCCGGTGGCGACCGCGCTGATCAAACTGTTCGAGACCCGGTTCGAACCGGTGCTCTCGATGGCCAACCGCGAGGCCGCCGCCGAGTCGCTGAACGCCGAGATCGCGCAGTTGATCGACGAGGTCACCAGCCTCGACGAGGACCGTATCCTGCGCAGCCTGCTCGGCCTGGTCAACGCGACGCTGCGGACGAACTACTTCATCCGTGACGAGGACGGCAACTCCCGGTCCTACCTGGCCATCAAGCTCGACCCGCACCAGATAGCGGACCTGCCCGAACCCCGGCCGCGCTTCGAGATCTTCGTGTATTCCCCGCGCCTGGAGGGTGTGCACCTTCGGTTCGGTCCGGTCGCGCGCGGCGGGTTGCGCTGGTCGGACCGGCGCGAGGACTTCCGCACCGAGGTACTCGGTCTTGCCAAGGCGCAGGCGGTGAAGAACGCGGTGATCGTGCCGGTCGGCGCCAAGGGCGGGTTCGTGGTCAAGCGCCCACCCGTCCCGACCGGTGACCCCGCGGTGGACCGTGAGGCGCAGTTGGCCGAGGGCATCGCCTGCTACGAGATGTTCATCTCCGGCCTGCTCGACCTGACCGACAACCTCGACGCCGGCAAGGTCGTGCCGGCCAAGGACGTCGTCCGCCACGACGGTGACGACACTTACCTGGTCGTCGCGGCCGACAAGGGCACCGCGACCTTCTCCGACATCGCCAACCAGGTCTCCGCGCGGTACGGGTTCTGGCTCGGCGACGCCTTCGCCTCCGGCGGCTCGGTCGGCTACGACCACAAACAGATCGCCATCACCTCACGCGGTGCGTGGGAGAGCGTGAAGCGGCACTTCCGTGAACTCGGGGTCAACACCCAGACCGAGGAGTTCACCGTCGTCGGGGTCGGCGACATGTCGGGGGACGTGTTCGGCAACGGAATGCTCTGCTCCGAGGGCATCCGGCTGGTCGCCGCGTTCGACCACCGGCACGTGTTCATCGACCCGGACCCGGACGCGGCCACCTCCTACGCCGAGCGGCGGCGCCTGTTCGACCTGCCGCGCTCGTCCTGGAACGACTACGACCGGTCGCTGATCAGCACGGGCGGCGGGATCTGGTCGCGCACCGCGAAATCCATTCCGATCAGTCCGCAGGTGCGCGCCGCGCTTGGCCTCGACGAGGACGTCACCAAGCTGGCGCCCGCCGACCTGATGAAGGCGATCCTGCTGGCCCCGGTCGACCTGCTCTGGAACGGCGGCATCGGCACCTACGTCAAGTCCTCCGCCGAGAGCCACGCGGAGGTCGGGGACAAGGCCAACGACGTGATCCGGGTCAACGGCAGCCAGGTGCGGGTGAAGGTGATCGGTGAGGGCGGCAACCTCGGCCTGACCCAACGCGGCCGGATCGAGTTCGCCCGGACCGGTGGCAAGGTCAACACCGACGCCCTGGACAACTCCGCCGGCGTGGACTGTTCCGACCATGAGGTCAACATCAAGGTCCTGCTCGATCACCTGATCGCCGAGGGCAAGCTCGACGAGACCGACCGCAACGCGCTGCTGGCCGAGATGACCGACGAGGTCGCCGACCTGGTGCTGGCCGACAACTACGAGCAGAACTCGGTGCTCGGGGTCAGCCGCGCGCACGCCAAGCAGATGCTGACCGTGCATGCCCGGCTGGTCGCCGACCTGTCCAGCCGCACCGGCCTGGACCGCCAACTGGAGGCCCTGCCGAGCAACGCGGAATTCCGCGCGCTCGACAAGGCGGAGAAGGGACTGACCTCACCGGAGCTGGCTACTCTGCTCGCGCACGTCAAGCTGGCGCTGAAGGAGGACATCCTGGCCAGCGACCTGCCCGACGCCGAGGTGTTCGCCAGCCGGCTGCCGGAGTACTTCCCCAGCCAGCTGCGCGAACGGTTCGGTTCGACGATCGGCGCGCATCCACTGCGTCGGCAGATCGTCTCGACCATGCTGGTCAACGAGGTCGTCGACGGCGGTGGCGTCTCGTATGCGTTCCGGCTCGCCGAGGAGATGTCAGCCAATGCCACCGACGCGGTCCGCGCCTACGCGGTGGCCAACCGGGTGTTCGACCTTTCCGCGCTGTGGCGCGACATCGCCGGGCTGGACAACGTGGTGCCGACCACGGTCACCGACGAACTGATGCTGGAGACCAGGCGCACCCTGGACCGGGCCTCCCGCTGGTTCCTGTCCAACCGGCCGCAACCGCTGCCGGTGGGTGCCGAGATCAGCCGGTTCGCCCGGCCGGTCGCGGAGCTGATGCCCAGGATGCTGACCCTGTTGCAGGGCCGGGAACGGGAGACCGTTGTCGAGCACATCGCCGAGCTGACCGCCAAGGGCGTGTCGGCGGCGCTGGCCGAACGGGTGGCCGCGCTGCTCAACGGGTACGCGCTGCTGGATGTCATCGAGGTGGCCGAACTGGCCGAGCGCGAGGTCGGCCTCGGCGTCGAGCGCAGCCACCTGGAGACCGCCGAGCTCTACTACGCGCTTTCTGATCACCTGGACGTGGACTCCATGCTCAGCTCGATCAGCGAGTTGGAGCGCGGCAACCGCTGGCACGCGCTGGCCCGCCTGGCCCTGCGCGACGACCTGTACTCCTCGCTGCGGGCGATCACCCTGGATGTGCTGCGGCACAGCGATCCCGGTGACAACTCGGCGGAGAAGATCCAGAAGTGGGAGGCGTCCAACTCCTCCCGGCTGGGCCGGGCACGCGCCTCGCTGCGGGAGATCCGCCGGGTCGGCCAGCTGGATCTGGCCACACTGTCGGTGGCCGCCCGGCAGATCAGGGCGATGGCTCGGTAGTCCCCTGTCCCCTTGGCGCCGGACCATCGGCGCCGGACCTGGATTCTCGGGTCCGGCGCCAATCTCCGCAACCCGCTATCCACAGCCCGCCCAGTTGTCCACAACCTTCGAATATCGCCCAGCACCCCAATCCGACCCTCGATAGGGTTGGCACGGGGCCGTCCCCCGGGCGGCGGGGGACTCTCTCTGACTACAGGAAAATTGGCTCTGGTTCCAGGAAAAATCGGGGCTCGGGCGGGGTTGGACGGGGTCGCGCTGTGCGGTCCGCATCCGCCTTGCTCCGGCCGCCACAACGTCGTCCGAACGCCCTCGGGATGCCGCCACAACCGC
>CAJCJE010000125.1 GCA_903970565.1 Candidatus Melainabacteria bacterium
GTAGTAGGGCCCGCCCTCGCGATTGGTACCCCACCGGACCGGCGGCGTTCCGGTCTGTGTGTCCTTGCTCGACATGGATCACCGGCCCTGCTCCACAGCAAGTTCAGCAGCCATCTGATCGACATTGCGCGCAGCGACGTCACCGCTGCGGGCCGCGTCCTGCGCCTTGCGCAGCCAGCACGCGCGATACGGAGCGGGTGCCCGGCGGGCGAGCATAAACGCGGCGTGCGCGCCGTCCGGGCCGACCAGGCGCAGTCCTGGCCAGCCCTGCATGGCGATGAGGCAGGCGAGCCATCGGGTGTTGTCCTGGTCGATCGCCGCGATCACAGCGGCCTTGTCAACGTCCGCATCAGCGGGATCGATACTGAAACGTGCAGCTTGCTGGCGTGCGGCGCGCACGACGATCTCGACGCGGAGATCGCTGCTGACGGTCACCGTCATCGCGATCACCGCGTCGAGGAACGTAGTGCGGCGACCGGCTGGCGGTCGAGCATTGGGCGGGCATGGAGCTGGTCGAACCAGCGGAGCAGCTGGTTTCCGGCGACCGTCAGCTGGACCGGCCACCTCCGGAAAGCGTCGTCTTCGGGCATGCGCCGCTCGATGTAGCCGGCGTTTTCCAGCACGACCAGGGCGGTGAACAGCCCCGTCGCCAGTTCGGTGCCGTCGCTGTCGCGCATGAGCGAGTCGATCGCGGCGACACGCTCGCGGCCCACCAGCACCAACGCCGCGTGTCGCTCATGGGTGTAGATCATCGTCATCGGTCATCACCCAGACCCGCATGATAGAAAAGGTCCCGGTAAACCCGATCGCACGTCGCGCACCGCGCGGGTTCCTGCCTCGACTCCAACGACGAGAGCTCAACCGGCTCAACAGTGGTGGCCCACGCAGTCGCGGTCCCGCAGACGCCGACCGCGACCTGACGACCGTCGATCTCGATCAGTCGGGCGCGTCCGTCGTGCGTCGAGAGCAGGTGCGCGACCTCGGGCCGGACCAAGCCCGGATACCAGCGCGGCGGTGCAGGTGCGAGAACGCGCAGCTGGATCGTGTCCAGGTCGGCAGCCCCGGCGGCAAGCCTGGACGGCTCGGCGGGGTCGGTCCGCATGACGGCGGTGGTCATCATCGTCACTTCCTTGTTGCGATCGCGAACGGTTGTGGTGGGTCGGCGGGGCCAAGGGATCGGGACACCTGGCCCCGCCGCCCGGTACAGGGGCACAGCGAGTTGGTTCAGGTCGAGCGCACCCTCCGGCTCCCGGTGGCAGATGCGACCGCATGACCGCCAGCGAGCAGGGGCAACGGTCGGCTCGACCGCTGCGCAGCGGTCGGCGCAGCTGGTCGAGTCGATGTCGACGTCGTTGAACGCTCGCCGGTCAGTGTGCTGGTCATCACGGCACCTCTACGGGCGTGATGGGGCGATTCCTCCCCGTACACAACCGGTGCCTGGTGCTGCGAACCACAGCGTGAATGAGGCGTTTTTGCGGCGTGGATGGCGCATCGGTAGCCCTGACCAGCGGTGACGTGTCACCCTAGGTGTCGGCTACGACACGGTCGGGGAGGTGCGCGGATGGCGTCAAAGCGGGTACGGCTGGCACGCTGCCGTAAAGCTGCTGGCCTGACCCAGGAGATGCTGGCCGACCTCGTGAAGGTGCAACGTTCTACCGTGGTGCGGTGGGAAAGTGGAGAGATCGAGCCGGGCCCCTGGGTCCGGGGCAGGCTCGCGCGTGCGCTGAAGATCTCCGCGGCGCAGTTGGAGGACTTGCTCGTCGACCCCGGCCCCGGCCTGGTTCCGACAGCGGATCTCCGGCCTGGCGTGTGGGTGGGCCATGAGCCAGCGACGCTCGGCGGTGCCCGGCCTGAGCACGCGGCGGTGGACGACGTGAACCGCCGCGAACTACTCCGCCTGTTCAGCATGACCGGTGCCCTGGTGGCCATGCCCAGACTCACCGCCAACCTCGATGCCGACCGCCTCGCCGACACCACCGACCGGCCGGAACTGCTCGACACCACGACCCTCGACGAGTACGCCGAACTCAACGGCCACCTCTGGCGAGTCTTCGCGCTCTCCGCGTCGAAGGCTGACGCCCTGCCCGCGGTGCGCACCCAGTTGGCCGTGCTCGCACAGAACCTCCAGCAACCCCACGGCAATGCCATCCACCAGCGACTGTGCGGATTCGTTGCGGACTTACTCCAGCTCGCGGGCGAGATCTTCTTCGACGGCAACCACTACACCGACGCCGCGCACTGCTACAGCCTCGCCGCATCGGCCGGTAAAGAAGCTGGCGCCTACGACCTGTGGGCCTGCGCGATGACCCGCCACGCGTTTATCGCGATCTACGAAGGCCAGTTCACCCAGGCCGCCCCGATGCTCGACCTCGCCGCCACCCTGGCCGGACACGGCGACCGCGCGCTGTCCACCCGGCACTGGGTCAACGTCGTGCAGGCCGAAACCTTCGCCGGACTCGGCGATCTCACCGCCTGCCAGCGAGCGCTCGACGATGCCGAGCAGGTCCGGGAGAT
>CAJCJE010000126.1 GCA_903970565.1 Candidatus Melainabacteria bacterium
CGACGGCGTGCGCCACCCGTTGAGAGGCTGCGTTCTGTGGCTCGACGTCGATATGGATGACCTCGACGTCGAGGTGGCTGAAAGCCCAGTCGGCGACAAGGCGCACTGCCTTTCTAGCGAGCCCGCGACCGCGATGCTCCCGCACGATCCAGTACCCGAAGCGGGCAGCCGGACCCGGTTCGTCGAGACCAAACAGGCCCACCATGCCAGCCGGCTGCCCGACAGACTCAGGCTCGATCGCGAGGACGATGCCGGCGCCATTGTTGGTCCGTTCATACTGGCGGCGGATCCAGTCGGTAGCGGCCTCCCGGGTGTAATGGTGCGGGACTGTCGTGAACCGGCAAATCTCCGGGTCCCCGCACGCCGCCTCCAAGGACTCCGCGTCCGCCAGTGCCCAAGGGCGGAGCCGGAGTCCAGCTCCGGTGATCGTTGGCACTGAGATTGGCGCGCTCACCAGACAGGAGTGTCCCGTACATCAGCTCGGCGCCCCCAGCAGTGGGGCCGATCCACCAGAGTTGCGCCGCACACCGAAAGCGAGAGCCGGTCGCAGATCGACGAGTTCCCCGCTCCTCGCCAACACCGGGGCGCTGACCTCGCCGCCGACGGAGTCCTGTGCCTATGCATCGCCGCAGGACGGCCCTCAGGGACGGACGCTCTGGCGCTGCCGGTTTCCGCCTGCCGCGCCCCTGCCAACGCGCTATCGCTTCCGTGCGGGATTCCTTCTGCCTCAGACGAGTGCAATGGCGAGAGGCTGTCGCGTAATTACCGTGTCGTCCGGCGGGTTTAAGACCATTTGGGGATGGCTCAGAACTTCATTGGTTGTGATCGGGATCAGTCGTTTTTGTTGCCGCCGGATGTGAGGGATTGGCTGCCTGAGGGGCACCTCGTGTGGTTCGTTTTGGATGCGGTCGCCGGCATGGATCTGTCCGCCTTCTATGGCTCCTATCGCGCTGATGGTGTCGGCCGGCGTGCCTATGACCCGGCGATGTTCGTTGCCTTGCTGCTCTACGGGTATTCGCGTGGGGTGCGCTCGGCGCGGGCGATCGAGCGTGCCTGTTGGGAGGACGTCGCGTTCAAGACGATCGCGATGTTGGAGACCCCGGATCACGCCACGATCGCGAGGTTCGTTGAACGCCACGAGCAAGCGTTGGCGGGGCTGTTTAGCCAGGTGCTGGGGTTGTGCGCGCAGGCCGGGATGGTGCGTCCGGAGGTCGTCGCGATCGACGGGACGAAGATGGCCGGCAACGCCAGCCGTGAGTCGAATCGTGATTTCTCCGAGATCGCGAGGGACATCATCGCGGAGGCGATCGCGACCGACCAGGCCGAGGATGAGCAGTTCGGCGAGGCGCGTGGTGATGAGCTACCTGAGGAGCTGCGCACCCGCGAGGGACGCGCCGAGTTCTTCCGACGCGTCCGCGAACAACAAGCCAGCGAGCAGGCGCAGGATGAGCCGGAGCTGATCCCGGAGCCGGCCGGTGAGCCCGGCGACGGGTTTGAGTTTGATGTGCAGCGGATCATCGCCCGTCACCAGGGACGCGACGGTTGGGCCCGGGAAGGCCGCCGTCAGTTGGAGCGCCAGCGCTGGGAACAGGGGCAGCCGATCCCGCGGGGACGTGAGGACCGGTTGTTGTTGGCAGCCGAGCGGTTGGAGCACCAGCGTGACATGAAACTCGCGGCCAACCGCGCCTATGAGGACTACCGGGCGAACGGTCGTGCCAGCGACGGTCGCAGGCTCGGCAAACGCCCGAACCCATGGGCTGCACCGGACATCCCCGACGATGTGATCAGTGTCAGTGACCCTGACAGCCAGCGGATGAAAGCCAGCCGTGGCTATGTGCAGGGCTACAACGCCCAGGCGGTCGTTGATGAGGGCCAGATCGTGCTCGCCGCAGAGATCACCAACAATCCCACCGATTTCTCCCAGTTGGACCCGATGATCACCACCGCGCTGCTCGAGCTTGAGCAGGCAGGTGTCACCGAACGCCCGCAGGTCGCGTTGGCCGACGCCGGCTACTGGAATGAGCTGCACTTCGACGAGGTCATCGCCAACAAGCACATACAGGTGTTGATCCCGCCTGAGCGAGTCGGCCGCAGCGAACCCCGGCCAGGCTGGACCGGCGGGCGCTACTCCTGGATGCGAGCCGTTCTCGATTCAGAGCACGGCAAACAGCTCTACCGCAAACGCATCCAGATGATCGAGCCCGTGTTCGCGCACACCAAACACAACCGGCTGATCACCCGCTTCCACCGAAGAGGCAGGATCGCCGTGCGGACCGAATGGCGGCTGCTGATGGCAACCCACAACCTCACCAAACTCCACCGCCACCAACTCGCCGCGGCCTGAACCCACGGTCGCGACGGTTCACACCTCAGCGGCTAACCAGTCACACTCGGACGCCACTCACGGCCGACGAGTTGCGCGACAGCCTCGCGACGTCGTGCGGCTGTTGAGGTTCTCAGCCCGACACTGTCGATGACCTATGGGCCTCGATAGATCGGAAACGCAATGAGTATTGCCACCGCGACACCGGCCAGAAAGACCAAGCCAACTGTTCGAAGCCCTACGAGCAGCAGAACGAACGCAACGATCATGAATATCGCGGCCGCCCAATACAGAAGAAGCTGCTTGGTTGAGGTCTTCAATGATCACCCTCGCTAGAGCTTGACTGACTACCGAGACGGTACCCACGTACCCCGGCGGCGATCGCCCCGACCGGTGCCAGGACCAGGAACGGCACGATCAAGAACCAGATCACGGTGGCCCTCCGCCCGAGCGGAGCTATGACGAAAACAAAAGCCAGATATCCCCACGTCAGCAGAATCAGGATCGCCATCATCCGGTTCGCTCGGCGGCGTACTTCCGGAGGCATCGTCCGCCTTTGCTCGCGTAGAAGCCCGAAGACCTTGAAGTCAGCGAACACCGTGCCGTACAGGACTACGAACATCGCACAGACAATGACGATTCCGACGATGACGACCATAAGGAATTATGGACAATCGCCAAAGTCTCTAGCGACTGCTGGTTTTGGGGCGAGCAGCGGCCGGGAGCGCGGTCTCGCCGGCGATTGCTTTGATCAATCCCTTGTCGCCTAGGCTGGCCATCGGATTGGCGACGGAGTGTGACTACTCGTACTGTTCAGTTGATGCTGACTTCGGGTGTTGCGACGCCGGGGGATCGTTCGGCCGCGCTGGACGTGTGGAGGTCGGCGAACACGGCGCGCGGGCTGCCGCCGACGCTGGCAAGAATTGAACGTGTCCGTGAGAAGCTGGATGACCCGTCTGCCTGTCTTGTTGTTGCGCGTGACGACGGGGTAGTTGTCGGGATGGCGCTTGTCGAGCCTTACCGCGACCAAGGCGGCACCGGCCCGGTCTCGGAAGGCGCGGGTCACATATCGATGGTGTTCGTCGTACCGTCCCTGTGGGGCACTGGAATCGGGACTGAACTACTCGAGCGTGTACACCACGAATCACGCCGGCGTGGTTGGAGCACGGTTTCTGTGTGGACACGCGCCAGTAACCATCGCGCTCACAGGCTCTACAAGGGCCACCAATACCAGCGCACACCCGATATCAAGCAGCTGGCTGGTGGTGATGAGATCATCCGCTTTGTCGCGATGCTAGGGCGGCCTTCTCGCTGAGACTGAAACGCGAGCCGCGTGACGCATCACGTCGGCAGATA
>CAJCJE010000127.1 GCA_903970565.1 Candidatus Melainabacteria bacterium
CAGACCGACCCGAACCTGACCGACTTCTCCATCAGCCACGACCTGACCGACATCCTGCCGCTGACCAAGCAGGCCGAGCAGCTCAATCCGAACCTCAAGCTGATGATGACGCCGTGGAGCGCGCCGGCCTGGATGAAGTCCGACGACAACTTCACCAGCCACAGCTACCTCCAGTCGCAGTACTACGCGGCGTACGCCCAGTACTTCGTCAAGACCATCCAGGCCTACCAGGCGCAGGGCGTGCACGTCGACTACGTCTCCGAACAGAACGAGCCTGGCTGCTGCGACAACGAGTCCTCGCCGTATCCGATGATGAACTGGAACGGCAACGGTCTGGACTACTTCGGCGTGACCGACCTGCTGCCCGCGCTGCACGCCGCGAACCTGAGCACCAAGCTGCTCGCGCTGGACTGGAACTGGAGCAACTACGCCGACTACGGCCAGCAGGAGGTCGACGACGCGACCGTGCGCAACGACCCGAACTTCGGCGGCGTCGCCTGGCACGGCTACGACGAGGGCAGCGCGGCCGAGCAGACCACGGTGCACGACGAGTACCCGACCATCGGTCAGTTCGACACCGAGCACTCCGGCGGCACCTGGATCGCCAACCAGCAGAACGAGGACATGAACAACATCATCGACTACACCCGCGACTACGGGCAGAGCGTGGTGAAGTGGAGCCTCGCGGTCGACCAGAACATGGGCCCACACAACGGCGGGTGCGCCACCTGCACCGGCCTGATCACCGTCCACAACGGTGACTCGCAGAGCGGCCAGGTCACCTACAACATCGAGTACTACGACATGGGCCAGCTGACCAAGTTCGTCAAGCCGGGCGCGTACCGGATCGACTCGACCGACACCACCAACGTCCCCGACGTCGCCTGGATCAACCCGGACGGCTCCAAGGCGCTGATCGCCTACAACGGCACCAGCAGCAGCCAGCCGGTCACGGTCAACTGGGGTGGCGAGTCCTTCACCTACAACCTGCCGGCCGCGACCTCGGCAACCTTCACCTGGAACGGCACCCAGAGCTCCGGCGGCGGCACCAGCACCCCGACCGGCCCGATCACCGGTCTCGCCGGCAAGTGCACCGACGTTTCCGGCGCGAACACCGCCGACGGCACCAAGGTCGACCTCTACACCTGCAACGGCACCAACGCGCAGGACTGGTCGGTGGAGTCCAACGGCACCCTCCAGGCGCTCGGCAAGTGCATGGACGTGACCTCGGCCGGCACCGCGAACGGCACCATGATCGATCTCTACGACTGCAACGGAACGGCGGCGCAGGTCTGGCAGTATCAATCCAACGGCGAACTGGTGAATCCGAATTCCGGGAAATGTCTGGACGTCACGAACAACAGTTCGACGGACGGCACCCAGTTGCAGATCTGGACCTGCGCGGACACCGCCAACCAGCAGTGGACCATCCCGACCGGTTGAGCCGAGGCTTGTTCTCCGGTAAAAGGCCCTGAATTTCGTGGTCGTCGCTCGGCATCCTCCACCGAGCGACGACCACGAAACTTTCCGCCGCTTTCTTCACGACTTCGGTTTAGTACCGCATATTCAGATCACCATTCTTTCCACGCGATTCTCTCCACGCGATTCCAATTCTGGAAAAGACATGTCCTCAGTACGCAAGGAGTAACACCACAGTGAGAAGACGAACTCGGTTGTTCGGCCTGGCCGCGGGTGCCGCGCTGGTCATTCCCCTGTCGGCGGCCATCGGTGCCGGGACCGCGACCGCGGCCCCGGCGGCGGTGCCGTCGATCTTCCCGGTCGCGCCCTACGCCTACACCGACACCGGCACGAACCTGGCCAACTACGCCACGTCCTCCGGCCAGAAGAACGTCACCATCGCGTTCGTGTTGGCCGGCAACGGTTGTCAGGCGAGTTGGAACGGCGACAACACGGTCAGTGCCAACCCGAACAGCCCGGACTCGGTCGAGCAGGAGATCAACGCGCTGCGCGCGGTCGGCGGCAACGTGTCGATCTCCTTCGGCGGCGCGGACGGCACCTACCTCGACCAGAACTGCACCACCGCCGCCAGCCTGGCCCAGCAGTACGAGAACGTGATCGCCGGTACCGGTACCAGCCAGGTCGACTTCGACATCGAGCAGGGTTACGGCGACCAGGCCCGCGAGCAGCGGGTCGCGCAGGCGGTCGCGCAGATGCAGTCCTACCAGTCCTCGATCGGGCATCCCGTCGCGGTCACCTACACCCTGGGGGTCGGCACCGACGGCCTGCCGACCGGGTCCGGCAGCCAGTACGAGGTGGCCCAGTACGCGGTGAACGCGGGCGTCACGCTGTCCGCGGTCGACATCATGGTGATGGACTACGGCAGCTCCGGGGTTGAGATGGGCAACGCCGCCGAGTCGGCCGCGACCGGCACCGAGCAGCAGCTGGCAACCCTGTTCGGGGTCAGCAACGCCTGGAGCCGGCTCGGGCTCACCCCGATGATCGGCCCGAACGACACCCCCGGTGAGACCTTCACGCTGTCCGACGCGGCCGAGGTGGAGTCCTTCGCGGCCCAGCACGGCGTCGGCTACCTGTCGTTCTGGGAGATGGGCGACGACAACTCCGGATACACCGGCGACGCGAACTGGTCCTACGCCAAGGCGTTCGAGAACTACGGCGGTGGCGGCGGT
>CAJCJE010000128.1 GCA_903970565.1 Candidatus Melainabacteria bacterium
CGTGCTGACCTACTTCGCCGGTCCCGAATACGCCGTGAGCGCCACGGACCTGGCCGACGAGCGGTGGGCGGTGCGGATCTGGCACGCCGAACTGTGGTTGCGCCGGGTGCGCGAGCACGTCAGGCCCGTCGCGATGGCCGAGGCCCGGCCCGATCTCTGGGCCAGCGACGATCCCGGTGCCGCGATCGGCACGCCACCGTTGTCCGGCAACGGAAATCTGACCGCGTTCGTGCGGGACGGCTGCCTGACCAATGGTGAGCCGCGCCGTTACGACGAGGTCCGCCGGCTGGACGAGGGTCTGCGCGACCGGGGTCGCGCCGCGCTGCTGGCCTACCTGGGCGGCCTGGACCGCGTGCCGCTGCCGTGGGCGCCGGGCACGTTCGCCGCGCAGCCCGGTGACCTGTCCGACCTGCTGCTCCAGGACGTCGAGGTCGGCCTCGCGGTGCGGCGCAGCCGGATCGAGGACGCGGTCCGCGCGGTGCAGACGTTCGTGCAGCGCGCCCGGTTGGGCCTTGAACCCGGATTCGTGACCGGTGCCGCCTTCGCCCAGGTCTGGGATGAACGCTTCGCCACCTTCCACGGCTGGCAGGGATGCCGGCGCCGCGAGACCTACCGGGAGAACTGGATCGGCTGGGACGACCTGCGGGCCGCTCGACGGATCGAGGCGTTCCGCCTCCTTGAGGACGAACTGCGCGGCAGCACCCTGACGATCGCCCGCCCCGGCGGCGGCACCTGGTGGCCGAACAGCGCGCTGCCGGCACATCCGACCCTGGAGCTGCTCCAGGAAAGCGCGGCATCGGGAATCGGTCTCCTGCTACCCGGTGTCGAGGGATTCGGGTTGCTGGGCACACCCGAGCACGCCTCGGCGCCGTCCTGGCTCGCGCCGGTCTCCGGTAGCACGCCCCAGAACAACGGCAACAACAACGGAAACAACGGCGGCGACGGCGGCAGCACGGGCGCCGTCCCCGGCCAGCCGCCCGCCCAGTCACCCGCGCAGCCGGCCGCGCAGCCGCGCGCCCGCACGCAGACGCAGGCCCCGACGGCCACCCAGGGACCGGCGCCGACGGACCCCGGCGCGATGCCGACCGGCCAACTGCCCCTGTGGTTGCAGGCCGCCGTCCGGCTCGGCGCCCGGTTCGTGCGGGTCGCCGCCGAAGGACTGCCACCCGCGGCGGCCCGGTTCGCGCCGCACCACGACGGTGCCGCGCCCTGCTGCGATACATGCGGACTCGACCACCCGCCGCTGGTCGACGAGTTCTACTTCTGGCTCGCCGACTCGGCGTACTACACCCCGGACGACGCCGTACAGCAGGCCGGCACCGGTCTGCCGGCCAGCGGCGGCGCCGCGCCACCGTCGAACGAGACCTCCGACTGGGAGGACCCGCGGAAGCTGCCGGGGCTGTTGCTCTGGCCGATTCGGCCGCTGGTGCACCTGTACTGGAGCCGCGTGCACAACGGCGAGTTCCAGCCCCTTCGCCGGGACACCGAGGGACTGCCCATCGATCCGGGATTCCTGGCCGGTGGCAGCGTTCCCGAACTCGCCTTCGCCGGCCGGACCGCCGACTCGCTGCGTTTCGAGGTCAGCGGCGGCGCCGCGCCAACGGGTTACGCCGACGGCAACCCGCCCGGCTTCCGCTACGACCTGGCCGTGGACGACGCGGTCGCGCTGCCCCAGGTGACCGCGCCGCCCACCCCGGTGACTCCGCCGGCCTTCCCCGGCGGCCTGACCGCGTATCCGTACTTCGCCTACGTCGAGCCCGGTGCGCCGGTCGAACCGCTCTCGCCGTACAGCGTCGTGACCGCCGTCGCCGCCACCCTGCGCACGCACTGCCGGTTCGAGGCGGCCCTCAAGTGGTACGAGCTGGCCTACCAGCCGCTCACCAGCGACAACACCTGGTCGGAGGACGGGAACCCACGAAACCGGGCCGTTCTGCTGGACCATCTCGACACCCTCGTGCAGTGGGGCGAGCGGCTGATGTGCCGCACCAGTCCCGAGGAGATCGAACGCGCCGGCGTGCTGTTCGGCACCGTCGACCGGATACTCGGGGCTCGTCCCCTGATCGTCGAGGACTGTGACGAGACCGGCGACCCGATGACGGTCAGCGGATTCCAACCGCTGGCGGCACCGCTCAATCCCCGGCTCACCGCGCTCTACGACCGCACCGCCGACCGGCTCGCCCTGGTCCGCCACAACCTCGACGGCCGTCGACTGCGGATGGCCGAACCTCGAGGTGGCCTCGCGTTCTGGGGCAGCGATCCGGTCCGCGACGGGTGGCGGGAGGCCGGCTCGTCCTGCGAGGGCGACACCTGCCACGGCGGGTTCCGCGAACCGGACGAGGGTCTGTGCTGCGGCAGCCCGTACCGCTTCGAGTTCACCGTGCGCCGCGCCCTGGAACTGTCCTCGGAGGTGCGGGAACTGGGCTCGCAACTGCTCGCCGCCTACGAGAAGGGTGACGCCGAGACGCTGGCCGCGCTGCACGCGGCGCACGACAAGCAGTTGGCCGACCTGGCGGTC
>CAJCJE010000129.1 GCA_903970565.1 Candidatus Melainabacteria bacterium
CTTTCAGCCGATGTGCAGGTGGCGGACGGTCGTGTACAGGTTGAGCACCGCGAGGGCCAGCGGCAGCACCGAGGCGATCAGGATGATCTCGATGATGTCGACGGTGCGCCGCAGCACCGGGGAGAACCGCTGCTCCGGGAACACGATGCCGATCACCAGCGTGGCGACCGCCAGCACGACCAGCGAGCCGAACACCATGATCAGCCGGTCGCTCGGCGTCGCCTCGTCCAGCCAGCCGATCAGCAGGCCGGCGGCGGTCAGGATGCCGGTGGCCAGCAACGCGATCGCCTGGCTGCCGTTGGCGTAGGTACGACCGCGCAGCATCAGCACCGCGGCGATGGCGGCACCCTCCAGCACCCCCCAGATCGCCGGGTCGGTCGCGGCGATGACCGCGCCGACCGCCGAGGTGACACCACAGCCGATGATCATGCCGGTCATGAACTCGTGGGCCCGGCCCGCCCTGCGCTCGATCTCCTGGTAGTCCGGGAAACCGGAGTCCTCTTTCAGGTCCGCCGCGTTGCCCGGCACGTTGGGCAGTGGCAGTTTGGCCATCCAGATGGTCAGCCTCGGTAGGACCGACAGCAGCCCCAGCGATATCGCGGCGGCGACCCCGGCGATGCCGGTCGACGGGGAACTCAGGAACACCCCGGCCGCGAAGGTCAGCGCACCCAGCAGGCCGGCGGTCGCGCCCGCGACGAACACGGTGATCCCGGTGCCGATGACCATGATCGAGGCGACCGAGACCAACAACAGGAACACGCAGGCCAGCAGGTAGTTGGCGGCGTGCACGCCGTGCGGCACGACATACAGGCCGGAGACGAACGCCATCGGCATACCGCCGGCCGCCGCGACGAGGATGCCGGTCTGCCGCGTGCCGTAGGAGCGGGTGATCGTGGCACCGACGGTGACCGCGATGATCGCGACGATGCCGGCCGCGATCGCCGCCGCGAGACCGTTGCCGTTCGGGTCCGCGATCGGGCCGGACAGCAACGCGGCGGCGGCTGCGGCGATCAGCGCGAGCGCCGCCGTGACGTGTCCGAACCGGTGCGCGATGTCCTTGGTCCACGGTCGGTAACTGTCCGGAGAGGACTCCGCGATCGCGTCGACGACATCGTCGTACAGCGGTGGGGGCGGGTTCTCCGAGCGGCGCCGCAGTTGCAGCAGGTCGCCGTCGACGACGCCGAGGGAGGCCAGCGTCCGGCTCGGCTCCAGCGGAGCCTCGCCCAACCTGGCCACGCACCAGCCGCCGTGCCGCGCCCCGCCGTCCGGAGTGACCTCCTTGGCCATCTCCAGCAGCATCGGCAGCAGGTCGGCAACTGCCACATCGGCGGGCAGCGCGACGTCGATGCGCGTCCGCGGTGCCACCACCGTCACCCGGCTGAACACCGTCGTTCCGGTCGCCACCAGCGCCCCCTTCGGTCCTGTCGGTTCATCACTTCATACCTGGTCGAGATCACGCCTGTGCAGCGGCACGGACAACACCGCCAACACCGCCAACACGGCGCCGCGGAATGTGGCGGTACCGCGCGGGCAACACGCACCGCAGCCACACCGCTCGTGCCAGCGGTGACCATAGCCCGGACAGGCTTGCCCAAACCGGCCCGCGACAGCGGCGAGCGCCCTTAGTATGGCGGTACCGGATACGGCGGGATGGCCGGTTCGGGCGAACACGTCGGACTGGTTTCGCCGCCCGAGGGTCCTGCGCCGCCGTCCTCGCCCACGACTTGGCCACTCCGCGCCGGAGGCGGTAGGAAGGTCCGTGGAGCCGATCGCGACCCCCGAGGCGGGCGGTGCCGTGCTCGACTTCGTATCGTCTTGGCGACGAGCAGTTCGTATCGTCTTGACGACGAGCAGACAGCTGGTCTGACATCGCGACATATCGACAGCCCGACACGCAGATCCCGCCAGATGGTTTCCCGCTGGACCCCGTTCCACCCCCGCTAGATCCCTGCCTGGTCGTTCCTGCCCGAGTCGAGAGGTCCTCCTTCGGTGAGCACGCTGCAATTCAAGCGAATGCCGCGGCTGGCCGCGCCGCGCCGGCCCGGTGGTGAGGTCCACCTGGAGCCGCCACCCGAGGTCCCCAGGGTCATCC
The DNA here is from genome assembly GCA_903970565.1 of Candidatus Melainabacteria bacterium. GTDB lineage: Bacteria > Actinomycetota > Actinomycetes > Mycobacteriales > Pseudonocardiaceae > CAJCJE01. Next base: position 2,093 of record CAJCJE010000129.1, read on the forward strand.
CCGGCAACATCGTGATGAAACTGTTGCCGGTCGTCATGATCCTCGCCTCGCTGGGCATGACCGCCTTCATGATCAGGTCGGGCAACAGTACGACCGGCATCATGATGGGCGGGATGATGCTGGTCGGCTCGGTCGGTTCGATGGCCGGCGGTGGTGGTCGCGGCGGCGGCGCCAAGAAGGCCGAGATGAACGAGGACCGCAAGGACTACCTGCGCTACCTCGGCCAGATGCGGGAGCGGGCCAGGGAGTCCACCCTGGAACAGCGCGACGAACGCGAATGGGTGCACCCCGACCCGCAGGCCCTCTGGTCGATCGCGACCAGCAGGCGGATGTGGGAGCGGCGCACCGCCGACGGCGATTTCCTGCACCTGCGCGTCGGCCGTGGCTCGCAGCGGCTGGACACCCGGCTGGTGCCGCCGCAGACCGGTCCGGTCGAGGAACTCGAACCCATCGCCACGCTCGCGCTGCGCCGGTTCGTCCGAGCGCACTCCATCGTGCCCGACCTGCCGGTGTCCATCGCGCTGCGCAGCTTCGCCGCGGTCGGCCTACAGGGCGACAAGGACCAGGTCCGCGGCCTGGCCAGGGCCATGATTGCCCAGATGATCGCCTTCCACTCCCCGGACGACCTGCTCGTCGCGGTGGTCACCGCGGGCCGGGCCAAGCAGGAATGGGAATGGGCGAAGTGGCCGCCGCACAGCCAACATCCGGTCATCGTGGACGGCATCGGTCCACTGAGGATGATCGGCGGTTCGCTCGGCCAGGTCGAGCACTGGCTCGATGAGCAGCTGCGGGACCGGCAGCGGTTCACCCGCAACGCCACCCCGCCGGCCGACCAGCCGCACATCGTCATCGTCATCGACGAGGGCGACGTGACGCTGGAGGAGAACATCATCCTGGAGGAGGGCCTGGTCGGGGTCACCCTGCTGGACCTGTCCGACTCCCTCGGCAACCTCACCGCCCGCCGAGGACTCCGGATGGTGGTGGAGGCCGACCGGCTCGGTGCGCGCAGCGCCAACGGCGTCGAATGGTTCGGCTCCCCGGACAGCATGTCCGCGGTGGAGGCCGAGGCGCTGGCCCGTCGCCTGTCGCCGTACCGGATGAGCAACCAGCAGGACGACGGCGGCGACGAGCCGCTGCTGGCCAACCCCGGCATGTTGGAACTGCTCGGCATTCCCGGCGACCCGATGACCTTCGACGTGCAGGGCGCCTGGCGGCCCCGGCCGGTCCGGGACCGCTACCGGGTGCCCTTCGGCATCGGCGAACAGGGCCAGATGGTCGAGCTGGACATCAAGGAAGCCGCGATGGAGGGCATGGGCCCGCACGGCCTGTGCGTCGGCGCCACCGGTTCCGGCAAGTCCGAGTTCCTCCGCACCCTGGTACTGGCCATGCTCGCCACGCACTCCAGTTCCGCGCTGAACATGATCCTGGTCGACTTCAAGGGTGGCGCGACGTTCCTCGGCTTCGACGCCGCCCCGCACGTGGCCGCGACCATCACCAACCTCGCCGGCGACCTCACGATGGTCGACCGTATGAAGGACGCCATCGCCGGTGAGTGTGCCCGCCGGCAGGAACTGCTGGCCAAGGCGAACGCGAAGAACGTCTGGGACTACGAGAAGATGCGCGAGAACGGCGCGGATCTCGACCCGCTGCCCGCCCTGTTCATCTGCATCGACGAGTTCTCCGAGATGCTCACCGCCAAGCCCGACTTCATCGACCTGTTCCTCCAGATCGGCCGTGTCGGCCGGTCGCTACAGATGCACATGCTGCTCGCCTCCCAGCGCCTGGAGGAGGGCAAGCTGCGCGGCCTGGACACCTACCTGTCCTACCGGATCGGCCTGAAGACCTTCTCCGCCTCGGAGTCGCGTGCCGCGATCGGTGTCCCGGACGCCTTCGAACTGCCGCCCATCCCCGGTTCCGGCTACCTCGCCATCCAGGGTGAGCCGATGGTCCGGTTCAAGGCCGCCTACGTCTCCGGCCCCTACCGGCCCTCCGGTATGCAGGCCGCCGGCCCGTCCGCGCCGATCACCAGTGACCGGCGACCCAAGTACTTCGTGCCCGACTACATCGAGATCCCGAAGGAACCGGAGCGGCCCAAGGACGCCCCCGCCCCGAAGCAGGAGGAGACCAACGAGCCCAGCCAGCTGGAGATCATCGTCGGCCGGCTCCAGGGCCAGGGCCCGCCCGCGCACGAGGTCTGGCTGCCCCCGCTGGTCGAACCGCCCTCGATGGACCAGCTGCTGCCCCCGGTCGCGCCGACCGAGGACCGGGGACTGTCCGCGGTCGGCTTCTTCGGCAACTCCCGGCTTCAGGTCCCGCTGGGCATGGTCGACAAGCCCTACGAACAGCGTCGCGACCTGCTCTGGGCCGACCTCTCCGGTGCCGCCGGGCACGGCGCGATCGTCGGCGGTCCGCAGTCCGGCAAGTCGATGATGCTGCGCACCCTGATCATGTCGATGGCCCTGACCCACACCCCCGAGGAAGTGCAGTTCTACTGCCTCGACCTCGGCGGTGGCACCCTGGCCACGACCGCGAGCCTGCCGCACGTCGGCGGGGTCGCCGGCCGGCTCGACCCGGACCTGGCCCGCCGGATGGTGGCCGAACTCAGCGCGCTGATCGCCGAACGCGAACAGCGCTTCCGCGACCAGGGCATCGACTCGATGGTCGAGTACCGCAACCGGAAACGGCGCGGCGAGATCAAGGACGACCCCTACGGCGACGTGTTTGTGCTGGTCGACGGCTGGCTGAACTTCCGGCAGGAGTTCGAGGCGCTGGAACCGCAGATCACCGCGCTGGCCGCGCAGGGTCTTTCCTACGGCGTGCACGTGATCGTCTCGGCCAACCGCTGGGCGGAGATCCGGCCCGCGCTCAAGGACCTGCTCGGCACCCGGTTCGAACTGCGCCTCGGTGACCCGACCGAGTCCGATGTGGACCGTCGCGTCGCGGTGAACGTGCCGGCCGGCCGGCCCGGTCGCGGGATCACCAGGGACAAGCTGCACTTCCTGGTCGGCCTGCCCCGCATCGACGCCTCCACCGACGCGGAGACCGTCGCCGCCGGTATCTCCGACGCCAGCGGGAAGGTCCGGGGCGCCTGGCGCGGCCCGATCGCCCCGCAGGTGCGGCTGCTGCCCGACCTGCTGCCCTACGAGCAGCTGCCCGCGATCCGCCAGGCACCGAAGAAGGAACTGGTGCCGATCGGCGTCAACGAGGACGAGCTGGCCACGGTCTGCCTGGACTTCGACTCTGAGCCGCACTTCGCCATCTTCGCCGACGGCGAGTCCGGCAAGACGAACATGCTGCGCACCATCATTCGCGGCATCACCACCAGCTACACGCCCAAGGAAGCACTCATCCTGCTGGTCGACTACCGGCGCACCATGCTCGGCTACATCAACACCGAGCACCTGCTGTCCTACGCGGTGTCCGGCAACCAGTTGCAGGGCATGGTCAAGGACGTCCGCAACTCGATGGAGGGCCGGCTGCCCGGACCGGACGTCACCCAGGAGCAGCTGCGCAACCGATCCTGGTGGAAGGGCCCCGAGCTGTTCGTGATCGTCGACGACTACGACCTGGTCGCCACCCAGGCCGGCAACCCGCTGCAACCGCTGTCGGAGTTCCTGGCCCAGGCCAAGGACGTCGGCCTGCACATGGTCGTAGCCCGGCGCACCGGTGGTGCCTCCCGGTCCACGTTCGACCCGGTCATCGGCAAGCTGAAGGAAATCTCCAGCCCCGGCTTCATCGGCAGCGGCAGCAAGGACGAGGGTGTGCTCTGGGGCACCGTCAAGCCGAGCGCGCAGCCGCCGGGACGAGGGACGATCATCAGCCGCAAACTGGGTCAGCAGCGGATGCAGGCGGCCTGGATTCCGCCGGAGTGAGTCCTGGTGTCGCTTCGCGTTCCCCGAGTTGCCGAGGTGTCGGCGTGACGCTGCGGGTAGCAGTTGACTTCGGCACCTCCAGTACCTGCGTCGTGGTCTCGGTCGACGGGGGCGACCCGCAGGTCGTGCTGGTCGAGGGTGGCAGCCCGGTGATGCCCTCGGCGGTGTTCGCCGCCGTCGACGGCACCCTGTTCGTCGGCCAGGAGGCCGAACGGCAGGCCGCCATCGACCCGGCCCGCTACGAGCCCAACCCGAAGCGGCGTATCGACGAGGGCGAACTGCTGTTGGGCAACACCGTCCTGAGCGTCGTCGACGTGGTCCGCGCGGTGCTGGCCAGAGCCGTCGGCGAGGCTCGCCGGGTGGCCGGCGGCGGTCGGGTCGACCTGCTGGTGCTCACCCATCCCGCCGACTGGGGCGCGATCCGGACCAGGGTGCTGCGCCAGGCCGGCAACGGCCTGGCCACCGACATCGTCCTGGTCGGCGAGCCGGTCGCCGCCGCCGTCTTCCACGCCGCCCGCCACGACCTCCCCGACGGCGCCGCGCTGGCCGTCCTCGACCTCGGCGGCGGCACCGTCGACGTCAGCGTGGTGCGCCGGGAGATCCCGGACGGCCCGGGCACCGGGTTCCGGGTGCTGGCCACCCACGGCGACCCGAACTTCGGCGGCGCGGACATCGACCAGTTGCTGCTGGAGCACATCGGCGACACCTTCACCGGCCGGGAGCGCACCGACTGGCAGGCGCTGATGGCCGGCCAGGACATGGCCGACCGACGTCGCCGCCGGGTGCTGCGCCAGGACGTGCGCGGCGCCAAGGAAACCCTCTCCCGGCACACCTACACCGACGTGCCGCTTCCCCCGCCGTTCCCGGACGCGCACGTCACCAGGGCCGACCTGGAGGCCCTGCTCGCCGAGCCGCTCGGCCGCG
>CAJCJE010000130.1 GCA_903970565.1 Candidatus Melainabacteria bacterium
ACCGAGGGCGGTGAGCATCACCACCGGCACCGCGCTACGGCCACGGACCCGCCGGCACACCTCCAGCCCGTCGATACCGGGCAGCATCAGGTCGAGCACGACGAGATCGGGTTCGGACTCCGCGATGATGCGCAGCGCCGACTCGCCGTCACCGGCCACCGCGACGGCGTATCCGGCGTGTTCGAGGTAGCGCCGGACCACGTCGCGCACGTTCGTGTCGTCGTCGACGACGAGTATCCGACCGGCATTCGCCGGGGCGGCAGGCTCCCGCTGCATCGGCCTCACAGTTCCCTCCGCGCCGAGGGCGCCGACTCCGTGCACGGCACAGCCCGAATGTCCAAGACTAGTACAGGTTTCCGCACCCGCGCGCGAGACGCCGGGAATCCGTCAGCGGTTCGTAATAGTTGGTCTGCCGTCACAATTCGGTAAGCGCCACAGCGGCTTTCGGTGTTCCCGGTTGGACATATCGTCATCGGGATGAACGATCACGCAGCTACTGTCGACGTGGTGCTGCCCTGCCTCAACGAGGCCGCGGCGCTGCCAGGAGTCCTCGCGGCCTTCCCACCCGGCTTCCGGGCGCTGGTGGTGGACAACGGGTCGCGGGACGGCTCGCCCGCGGTGGCCGCCGCGCACGGCGCGCGGGTGCTGACCGAGGCGTCGCCGGGCTACGGCGCCGCGGTGCACACCGGGGTGCTGGCCGCGCACAGCGAGGTGGTCTGTGTGCTGGACGCGGACGGTTCGCTCGATCCGGGCGAACTTCCCCGGCTGGTCGCCCCGATCCTGGCCGGTACCGCGGATCTGGCCCTCGGCCGCCGGATGCCGGTCGGCAGCGGCGCCTGGCCCTGGCATGCCAGGGCCGGCAACGCGGTGCTCAGCGCGGTGCTGCGCAGACGGGGACTCGCGGTCCGGGACATCGGGCCGATCCGGGCCTTCCGCCGGGAAGCCCTGCTGGAACTGGGGATCGCCGACCGCAGGTTCGGCTATCCGCTCGAACTGCTGTTGCGGGCCCACCAGGCGAACTGGCGGGTGGTCGAGTTCGAGGTCGCCTACCGGCCCAGGACCGAGGGCACCAGGTCGAAGGTGTCCGGTTCGGTGCGTGGCACGGCGCGGGCGATCCGTGACATGGCAGGGGTTCTGCGGTGAACGAGCCGGCAACACCGTTCTGCTTGTTGGTGGTGGCGAAGGCACCGGTGCCGGGACTGGCCAAGACCCGGCTGACGCCACCGGCAACGCCCTGGCAGGCCGCCGAGATCGCCGCCGCCGCCCTGCTGGACACCCTGGATGAGGTGCTCGCCACGCCGGGCGCGATCCCGGTCGTCGCGCTGACCGGCGCCCTCGACGACGCGGTGCGCCGAACCGCGCTGCGCGCGAGGCTGACCGCGATCGAGGTGATCGAGCAGCGTGGTGTCACCTTCGCCGACCGGCTGGCCAACGCACATGCCGATGCCGGCGCGCGCTGTCCCGGCCTGCCGATCGTGCAGATCGGGATGGACACCCCGCAGGTGACCGCCGACCTGCTGGCCGCCACGGCTGCCGCGCTCACCGGAACCGACCCGGAGACCGGCGTCGAGCGCGACGCGGTGCTCGGACGGGCCGAGGACGGCGGCTGGTGGGTGCTCGGGCTGCGCGATCCGGCCTCGGCGGCGCTGCTGCGCGAGGTCCCGATGTCCACTCCGGACACGTTCAGCCACACCAGGCTGGCACTCACCGGGCACGGTCTCCGGGTCGGCACGACGGTCGAACTGTCTGATGTGGACATCATGGCGGACGCGATTCGGGTTGCCGAGGCGACACCGGGCAGCCGGTTCGCGACGGCGGTCGGCATGGTGTCCGCCGAGCTCGATGCCGAGTCCGATATCGGGACGGATGTCGAGCGGGGTGCCGGGCCGGACGGGTCGGGTGCCGGGCCGAACGTGTTGGCGGCCAGACCGGGGCCGGGCGGCGGACCGGGGCCGGGCGGCGACCGGTGCTGACACAGCGGGCGGCCGGCGCCGTGCGCTCACCGTTCGACCGCGCGCTGCGCGCCGACCTGGTCACCGAGCACTGCGTGCTCGAACTGGCCGGTGGGGAGCGGATCACGCTGGCGGTCGCGCGCTGGCACGCGGCGGCCGACGCCGCCGACGAACTGCTGGTCGGCCGCTGCACCGGGCCCACTCTCGACATCGGCTGCGGCCCCGGCCGGCTCACCGTCGCCCTTGGCGCGCGCGGAATTCCGGCCCTGGGCGTCGACGTCTCCCCCGTCGCGGTCCGGCTGACCCGGCGCCGAGGTGGGGCCGCGCTGCGCAGGGACGTGTTCGACCGGATTCCGGCCGCCGGGCGTTGGCAGCACGTGCTGCTCGCGGACGGCAACATCGGCATCGGCGGCGACCCGCTGGCGCTGCTGCACCGGGTCGGTCAACTGCTCGCCGCCGAGGGCACCGCGCTGGTCGAGGTGGCCGCGCCCGGCACCGGCCTGTTGCGGGCCCCGGCCCGGTTCGCCGGCCCGGAACGGGACGCCTCCTGGTTTCCCTGGGCGATGCTGGACGCGGAGGCCATCGCGGCACCCGCCGCCGAGGCCGGACTGTCCGTGGTCTGGCACGAAGCGCGGTCCGGCCGCTGGTTCGTCGAGCTGGCCCGGTAGTCCTGCTCGCTGCCCGAATCCACTGTCCAGAGGGCACGAAAAGGGCCGCACGCCGACCGGTGAGAGTGGATCGGAGACGTGCGGCCCGGCCACACGGCGGCTCGGGGCAGCGAGCTGGGGTGGCGTTTCGACCGAGGCGGCCGGCCTGTCGACCGGTGAGGGGTGCCGAGAACTGGCCGCCGCGGAGCACTGTGGAGTTGTGTTCGGTATCGGGTCGATCAGGTCAGCTCAGTTGGTCTGGACGGTTTCGCCGGAGAGGGTCACCGTCACGGTGGAGTTGTCGCTGAGCGTCAGTGTCATCTGGTCTCCCGGCGCTGCCGCGTGTACGGCGGCGACCAGCCCGTTGGCGCTGGTGATCAGTCGGCCGTCCGCCTTGGTCACCACGGCGCCCTGTTTGAGACTGGCCTTGTCCGCCGGGCCGCCCGAGGTCACCGCGACGATGTAGGCACCGTTGGTGAGGCCGGCCTGCTCCTCCTCGGACTGCTGGTCCTGGCTGACCTGGCCCTGCTGTGAGGCGGGGATGCCCTCGATGTTGTCGGCGACCTGCACCCCGAGCACGGTCTGCGTGCTGTGGCCGGTGGTGATGATGTCGTTGGCCAGCCGGCGGGCCTGGTCGATCGGGATGGCGAAGCCGATACCGACGTTGCCGCCCTGGCTGCC
>CAJCJE010000131.1 GCA_903970565.1 Candidatus Melainabacteria bacterium
AGAGGTCGATGCCGGAAGTGATGATCACGAAGGTCATGCCCACGGCGAGCAACAGCAGCAGCGCCAGCTGGATGACCAGGTTCTGGATGTTCAGCAGGGTCAGGAAGGTCGAGGGGTGCAGGATGCTGAACGCGGCCAGCAGGCCGATCAGGATCACCCCGACCCACAGCGTGTTGGAGGAGCCGAGCCGTTGCCAGAACGTGGTTTCCGGCCGACCGGTGAAGTCCTCCGGTACGAAGGGAGCCTTCGGCGCCGGTGACGACGGCGCCTGTTCGGTCTGGTTGCTCACGCGGCATCCTCCTGGGAAAGGGCGCCGGTCATCGCGCCGACCAGATCTTCCAGCGTGGCCTCGGCGGAGGTGAACCGCGCGACCCGCCTGCCCAGGCGCAGTACCTCGATGCGGTCCGCGACGGACAGCACCTCCGGCATGTTGTGGCTGATCAGCACAACGGAAATGCCGGTGTCCCGCACCTTCTTGATCACGTCGAGCACCCGCTCGCGCTGCACGACGCCCAGCGCGGCGGTGGGTTCGTCCATGAACACGACCTTGCTCGCCCACACCACCGACCGGGCCACCGCGACACTCTGCCGCTGGCCACCGGACAGCGACCCGATGGACACGTCCGCGTTCTGCAACTGCACGCCGAGCCGGGCGAACTCGGTGACCGCCTGTTGGCGCATCGCGCCCTTGTCCAGCATCCCGAGCTTGCCGAGAATGCCCTTGCGGCGCAGTTCCCGGCCGAGGAAAAGGTTTGCCGCCGGATCGAGATCCGGGGCGACCGCGAGGTCCTGGTAGACGGTCTCGATGCCGTGCGCGCGAGCCGCCGTCGGCGAATCGAGTGAAATGGTCCTGCCGTCCAACAGAATCTCGCCGGAGTCCGGGATCTCCGCACCGGACAGGCACTTGACCAGAGTGGACTTTCCGGCGCCGTTGTCGCCGATCAGCGCGACCACCTCACCGGCGCGCGCGGTGAACGACGCGCCGCGCAGCGCTTCCACCGAACCGTATCGTTTGACCAGATTGCGGGCTTCGAGCGCGATCTCGCCGCCCCCGCTCGAGTTTTCGGTCATGTCAGCTATCTCCCTGTGAGTCAGGAGCGGGCGGACGACAGCGCACCAAGATCACTTCTCCGTCCACAGTAGACGATCCGGCTGCGTGCGGAACCACGGCGGTGTCACCCTTGCGCAGTGCGAGAACGCCGCCGTGCTCGGTGCGCAACCGGCCGGTGCCCTCCAGGGCGACCAGCACCGCGAACGACGGATCAAGCTCGACCGGCGCGGTGACCTGAAGCCGGTCGGCACGGAAGAACGGGTCGGCGCCGGAGTTGAACAGCGGCACCACCGGGTCGCTGTTGCCCGAGGTGTGCCGGACGATGGAGGACAGCCGGTCGGCGTCCCAGCCGCTGCGGTCCACCGCGCCGAGCGCGGTCTCGAAGCCGATGCCGAGGTGGCCGGTCTTCGCGTCGGTGAGGAAACCCTGCCACTCCAAGGTGATCGACAGGTCGGTCGGCTGCTGCAACTCGACGATGAACACGCCGGGGCCGATCGCGTGGGGCAGGCCGGAGGTGATCAGCACCGTGTCGCCGGGGGCAACCGTCACCGTGTTCAGCGAACCGAGCATCGCCTCCCGGTCCTGGATGCTGACCCAGTCGGTGAGCGTGTCCGGATCGATGTCCTCGCGGAAGCCGATGTGCACGGTGGGTTCGGCGCCGGAGGTGCCGATCACCGCCCAGGCCTCGGTCTTGCCGAAGTGCGAACCGAAGTGCGCCTGCGCGAAGGAGTTCGACGGATGTACGTGCACCGGCAGCCGCTGGCCCGCGTCGAGCAGTTTCACCAGCAACGCCGTGTTCACGCCGAAGGTGGCAACGTGCTCGGCGCCGAGCCATTCCTCCGGAGCCGCCGCCACCGCGTCGCGCAGCAGCTGACCGTCGGGCAGCGCGGAGAGGCCGTCGGTGTCCTTGCCGAACCTCGGCGTCGTCGACGCGACCCAGTCCTCCGGCCCGTACTCGGCGGTGGAGGAGGCGCCACGCAGCGCGGCGATCGCCTTGCCGCCCTGGTAGAACTGCCGAGGCTGGTTGGCCGGCAGCACCACGGGACGAGCGGCGACCGAGTTGTCGGTCGTCGGCGATGAGTTCATAGGGGGCTTACCTCTCCGGATCCTCGGGGTATCAGGCGCACCGGGGAGATCACCCGATGCGGCGGCGAGTCGTCGCCCGACAACCGGGCGAACAACAACTCGGCGGCCGCCTTGCCGAGCGCTCCGGTGTCGTGCGAGATCACGCTGACCGGTGGGTCGAGCAGATCGGCGAGCTCGAAATCGTCGAAGCCGACCAGCGCCGGCCGCCGGGTACGTCCGGCCAGCGCGCGCAGCACGTGCACGGTGATCCGGTTGTTGCCGCTGACCACGGCGGTGGCCGGATCGGGCAGGTTCAGCACACGATCCAGCGCGGCCGAGGTGCCCCGCTCGTCCGGCACGCCCATCGAGACGAGTTCCTCGTCGAACCGGATCTCGGCCCGCGCGCAGCCCTCCCGGAATCCGCGCAGCCGCTCGCTCGCGGTGAAGATCGTGGCCGCGTCACCGAGGAAGGCGATGCGGCGGTGCCCGTACTGGGCCAGATGGCGGACCGCTTCCACCGTGCCGCCGAGATTGTCGACCAGCACGGTGTCCGCGACGATGTCGCCGGCCGGCCGGTCGAGGAACACCACCGGCATTCCCGCGTGGATCTCCGGAACCAGGTATCCGTGGCGCAGTCCGGCGGGCACCACGAGCAGGCCGTCGACCCGGCGGGCGCAGAACTCCAGCGCCAGCTCGCGTTCCCGTTCCGGGTCCTCATCGGAGGAACCGGTCATCACGTGCCGGCCGAACTGTCGGGCGACCTCCTCCACCGCTCTGGTCAGCACCGAGTAGAACGGGTTGGCCACGTCCTCCAGGAGCAGACCGATGGTGCCGGTGGAGGAACCCCGGCGCAGATTCCGGGCGCCGAGGTTACGTCGGAAGCCGAGTTGGTCGATGGCCGCCAGGACTCGGGCCGCGGTTGTCGGATGCACCCCGGTCTCGCCGTTGACCACCCTGGACACGGTCTTGAGGCTTACGCCGGCCAGGCGAGCCACGTCGTTCATGGTGGCACGCCGTACCCGGCCCGAGCTGGAGTTCGACAACGTTGTCATCGACGAGGATTGGACACCCAACAGCCGTTCGTTGTCAACGCCGCGAGCCGTCGTCCGACCGATTTTCCGCTCGCCGTGTTCGGGGGAACTCGCATGTCAGCGACCAGTAGCCGCGCCGTCCTCGGTGGACCGGCCGATCGGCGGTACTGATCGCCACCCTCGGGGGCGCGACCGGCACGCAGGGTCGGAATGCATCTCAATAGACAAGGTTGTCAACGTCGCCGCCCA
>CAJCJE010000132.1 GCA_903970565.1 Candidatus Melainabacteria bacterium
ATCTTGTCCACCGCGCAGGTGATGCAGTCCTCCAACAGGTCCGCGACGCCGCGATGCGGGTTGCGGCTGAGCACGAGCTTGGTCGTGTTGTCCAGCTGCCGGGTGATGTACTTGACCGGCGAGGACACGTTCAGCAACAGCATCCGCCGGACTCCCCGCCACATCGAGATTTCCGCCTCGGCCGGGTCCTCGAACAGCCGGATCGACACGCTCTCGCCGTCGTCGACCAGCGCCGGATAGCCGGTGACCAGATAGCCGAACTGCTCCCGCTGGAAACCGGCGGGCAGGGTGCCGAAGTCCCAGCCGCGCAGACCGCGTTTCTCGATGCTCTCGCCGGCCGCGGACAGGGTCGCGCGCAGGGTCGGTCTGAGCTGCTGGCGCAGCGCGTCGAGGTTCTTGCCCTCGGCGATCACCGTGTCCTTCTCGTCGACGACCTGGAAGGTGATCTTCAGGTGTTCCGGCAGCTTGTCCGGCTGCCAGGCATCGCGCGGGATGCGGACGCCGCCCAGCGCGAACAGTTCACGTTCCAGCGCGTCCAGCAGGGGTTCCTCGGCCGAGTCGTAGTCGGCCATCCGGTCCAGCGCGGCGCGCGCGAAGTCCGGGACCGGCACGAAGTTGCGGCGCAGCTGCTTGGGCAGCGACTTGATCAACGCGGTGACCAGCTCCGCGCGCAGGCCGGGGATGTGCCAGTCGAAACCGCTGCGCACCTGATTGAGCACGGGCAGCGGAATGCGCACGGTCACGCCGTCGGTCTCGGTGCCCGGCTCGAACTCGTACGACAGCGGCAGGGTGAGGCCGTCCTGCCGCCAGTCGTCCGGGAAGGCCTGTTGGTCGGCGGCGGCGGAGGCGTTGGCATTGACCAACATCTCCCTGGTGAAGGTCAGCAGCTGCGGCTGGGTGACCCGCGTCTTCTTCCACCAGGAGTCGAAATGCCGACCGGAGACGACCTCCTGGCCGATCCGCTGCTCGTAGAAGTCGAACAGGACCTGATCGTCGACGAGGATGTCGCGGCGCCGGGCCCGGTTCTCCAGTTCGCCGACCTCGTCGAGCAGGGCCCGGTTCGCGGCCAGGAACTTGTGGTGGGTGCGCCACTCGCCGTCGAGCAGGGCATACCGGATGAACAGCTCCCGGCACAGCTCCGGGTCGATCCGGCCGTAGTTCACCGGCCGACCGGCCACGATGGGCAGGCCGTAGAGGGTGACCTTCTCGGTGGCGATCACCGCGGCCTTGTTCAGCTCCCAGTGTGGTTCGGCGTAGTCGCGTTTGACCAGGTGTGGGGCTAGTTTCTCGGCCCATTCCGGTTCGATCCGCGCGACGATCCGGCCCCACAGCCGGGAGGTCTCGACCAGTTCGGCGGCCATCGCCCAGCGCGGCTGCTTCTTGAACAGCGCCGAACCGGGGAAGATCGCGAACCGGGCGTTGCGGGCTCCGACGTACTCCTGTTTCTGGCCGTCCTTGAGGCCCAGGTGCGACAGCAGCCCGGACAGCAGCGAGATGTGCACGTTCCTCGGCTCGCCGGCCTCGGCGTTGAGCGTCATGCCGAGTTGACCGGTGACCTGCTTGAGCTGGCTGTAGATGTCCTGCCACTCACGCACCCGCAGGTAGCTGAGGAATTCGTTGCGGCACAGTCGGCGGAACCGGTTGGCGGACAGTTCGCGCTGCTGCTCGCGCAGGTAGTTCCAGAGGTTGAGGTAGCTGAGGAAATCGGAGTCCTTGTCGGCGAAGCGGGCGTGCTTCTCGTCGGCGGCCTGCCGGTGCTCGGTCGGCCGCTCACGCGGGTCCTGAATGGACAGTGCGGCGGTGATGACGACGACCTCGCGCAGGCACCCGTTTCGGTCGGCTTCCAGCACCATCCGGCCCAGCCTCGGGTCGACCGGCAGCTGGGCGAGGTTGCGGCCGAGTTCGGTGAGCCGGTTCTCCCCGCCGGCGGCCGGGGCCTGTTCGAAGGCGCCGAGTTCCTGCAACAGCACGACGCCGTCGGCGATGTTGCGCCGGTCCGGCGGATCGAGGAAGGGGAAGGCCGCGATGTCGCCGAGGCCGATCGCGGTCATCTGAAGAATGACCGAGGCGAGGTTGGTGCGCAGGATCTCCGGGTCGGTGAACTCCGGGCGGCCGAGGAAGTCCTGTTCGGAGTAGAGCCGGATGCAGATGCCTTCGGACACCCGGCCGCAGCGGCCCTTGCGCTGGTTGGCCGAGGCCCGCGAGATCGGCTCGATGGGCAGCCGCTGCACCTTGGTGCGGAAGCCGTAGCGGGAGATGCGCGCGTAGCCGGGGTCGATGACGTACTTGATGCCCGGCACGGTCAGCGAGGTTTCCGCGACGTTGGTGGCCAGCACGATCCGCCGGCCCGGATGCGACTGGAAGACCCGGTGCTGCTCGGCCACGGACAGCCGGGCGTAGAGCGGCACGACCTCGGTGTTGCGCAGGTCCATCCGGTCCAGGGCGTCGGCGGTGTCCCGGATCTCCCGTTCGCCGCTCAAGAACACCAGGATGTCGCCGGGGCCCTCGGCGGCGAGTTCGTCGACCGCGTCGCAGATGCCCTGGATCTGGTCGCGATCACGGGTGGCCGGGCGGTCGTCGAGTTCGTCGTCCTCCAGCTCGTCGCCGTCCTCGACCAGCGGCCGGTAGCGCAGCTCGACCGGGTAGGTGCGGCCGGAGACCTCGATCACCGGGGCGTCGCCGAAGTGCCGGGCGAAGCGGTCCGGGTCGATGGTCGCGGAGGTGATGATCACCTTGAGATCGGGCCGGCGCGGCAGCAGCTGCTTGAGGTAGCCGAGGATGAAGTCGATGTTGAGGCTGCGTTCGTGCGCCTCGTCGATGATCAGGGTGTCGTACTGGCGCAGCAGCCGGTCGTGCTGGATCTCGGCCAGCAGGATGCCGTCGGTCATCAGCTTGACCAGGGTGTCCGCGCCGACCTGGTCGGTGAACCGGACCTTGTAGCCCACCGCGTTGCCCAGCGTGGTGCCCAGCTCCTCGGCGATGCGCTCGGCGACCGTGCGGGCGGCCAGCCGGCGCGGCTGCGTGTGACCGATGGTGCCGAGCAGGCCGCGACCGAGTTCCAGGCAGATCTTGGGCAGCTGGGTGGTCTTGCCGGAGCCGGTCTCGCCGGCCACGATGACCACCTGGTTGTCCCGGATCGCGGCCAGGATCTCGTCCTTGGCCTGGCTGACCGGGAGTTCGGCCGGGTAGCTGATGGCCGGCACGGCGGCCTTGCGCCGGGTGAGGCCCTGGTCGGCGGCATCCAGATCGGCGGCGATCTGCGCGGCGATGGCCTCCCGCGCGGCCGGATCACGGACCTTGCGGGCACCGTCCAGACGCCTGCGCAGCCGGCGCTGTTCGCGCGGCGGCAGGCCCGACAGTCGCGACTGTAGGTCAGCGAACGAGGGATTCACGAGCGGGTGACTTCTCTTCCATCAGCGGTACTCACAGGCCACGTGCGGCGGCCCGACCAGCGGCTTCAACATCGCGGCTGCGCACGGCATTCCCGGCGCGGCAGTCTCCATCCTCCCGCACCGACGGCCGCAGGCAAACCGGGTTTCGATCACGTCGTCCCGCCGCGCCCGGTCCAACCCCGCGTCCGGGCGTAGTTACCCGTTAGTTACCTTGGTGCGGACCAACCGGCCCACTCATCGACCGAAGGGATGCCGAAGGCATGTCGGCGCAAGATCTTCCGCACACTGCGCTGAACGAGGTACGTGAGGCCATCCACCGTCCGGACTTCCGTCGAACGATCGTCTTCGGCCTGCTGGCGCTGGCCGCACCCGGAGTGGTGACCTTCCTCGGTGGCGTGCACGCGGCACACCTGGGCACACCGCTGGTCGGCGAACGGATCGGCTCCTACGGGGCGATCTTCTGCTGCCTGGTGTTCGGCCTGATCGCGGTGCGCAGCACGGCCAACGAGGTGGCCAGGCTGGTCAGGGTGGGCGGCGGACTGGCCACCTCCGGGGTGCTGCGGCTGCTGATCACCCTGGTCGGCTACGTCGTGGTGGTCATGACCGTGGTCGGGCTGCTGGTCCCGCTGGGCAACCTGGCGCTGCCGGTGTCGATCACCGGGGTGGTCGTCGGCATCGCCGCGCAGCAGTCGCTGAGCAACTTCTTCGCCGGCATCGTGCTGCTGTTCTCCCGGCCGTTCTCCGTCGGCGACACGATCACGCTGCGCTCCGGCGCGCTCGGCGGCCAGTACGACGGCGAGGTGACCGCGATCACGCTCACCTTCACCCTGTTGCAGACGGAGGAGGGCCCGATCTCGCTGCCCAACTCCGGCGTGCTCGCCGCCGCGACCGGCCGACGCAAGTCGATCTCGGTGACCGAACGCACCTGATTCGGCCTCGATTCACTCCGGTTCGTTCGGTATCGGCGTAATCGATTACGCCGGCCGGGCCCGCGCGGTGGAGACGCTGATCACCCGGCTGCGCG
>CAJCJE010000133.1 GCA_903970565.1 Candidatus Melainabacteria bacterium
GCTCGAACCGCCGAGTGAATCGGGTCACCGCCGGGTCGGCAGCGACCGCCGTGCTGTTGTGCTCGGCCGGGAAATGGGTAGGTTCGCCAGCATGTTCGCTGTCTGCGCAGACCGCCCCAGTCCCGACGATCCACTGGCCGCGCTCGTGGTCGGCGAGCGACCCGAGCCGACGGTGCCGGATGGTTGGGTGACGGTGCGGGTGAAGGCCGCCAGCCTGAACATGCACGACCTGTGGACGCTGCGCGGGGTCGGCATCAAACCGGACCAGTTCCCGATGATCCTCGGCTGCGACGGCGCCGGGGAGCTCGCGGACGGTTCCGAGGTGGTCATCCACTCGGTGATCACCAGCCCGGACTGGACCGGGGACGAGACCCTCGACCCGAAGCGCACCCTGCTCACCGAGAAGCACCAGGGCACCTTCGCCGACCTGGTTACCGTGCCGGCGCGCAACGTGCTGCCCAAACCGGCCAACCTGACCTTCGCCGAGGCGGCCTGCATGGGTACCGCCTGGCTCACCGCCTATCGGATGCTGTTCGTGAAGTCCGGGCTGCGACCGGGTCAGACCATGCTCGTGCAGGGCGCCTCCGGTGGCGTGTCGACCGCGCTGATCGCCCTCGGCAAAGCCGCCGGCCTGCGGGTCTGGGTGACCGGGCGGACCGAGGACAAGCGCGCCATCGCCACCGAACTGGGCGCGGACGCCGTCTTCGAGTCGGGGGCGCGACTGCCCGAACGGGTGGACGGCGTCTTCGAGACCGTCGGAAAGGCCACCTGGTCGCATTCGATGAAGTCGCTGAAGCCGGGCGGCATCGTGGTGATCTCCGGCGCCACCAGCGGTGATGCGACCGCGGCCGAGCTGCAACGGCTGTTCTTCCTGCAACTGCGGGTGGTCGGCTCGACGATGGGCACCCGGGACGAACTCGAGGACCTGCTGAAGTTCTGCGCCCAGGCCGACATCCACCCCCGGATCGGCTCCGAGCTGCCGTTGGCGCAGGCCGAGGCCGGGCTGCGGGAAATGCTGGACGGCCAGACCGAGGGCAAGATCGTCTTCACCGGCTGAGCCATTGGGCAAGATCGTCTTCACCGGCTGAGCCATTTACGTGCCGGCACGGTCGGCGGCGTGATCCGAGGCCGGCGATCGGTCGGCGGCAGGCCACCGAAGTGACCCGCCGCCGACCGACTCGACTACTGGCGAGGGCTGCTGGTCAGGGCAGCTGACTCAGATAGGGCGAGACCGTGTTGGCGAAGGCGTAGCCGTTGGATGCGTCCCAGTTGATCGACCAGTCCATCGCGCCTCGGATGCCGGCATAGGTCTGGCTCGGCTTGAAACTGCCGCAGTTGCTCCCGGTGTCCAGACAGTCCAGCGCGCTGTCCACCGTCGAGGGCGAGGTGTATCCGCTGCCGGCCGCGCTGCTGGAGGCCGGCACGCCCAGCCCGACCTGGCTGGGGCTCAGGCCACCCTGCAACTGGATGCAGGCCAGCGCGGTGAGGAAGTTCTCGCTGGCCTCCGCGTAGACGTTGCCGTCGCAGCCGTTCATCGTGCCGGAGTTGTAGTACTGGGTGTTCATGATGGTCAGGACATCCTTGATGTCCAGGGCCAGTGCGAGGTAGTCCGATCCGGTGGACTGGACGTCGATGGTCTGCGGGGCCAGGGTGATGATCGCGCCGGGGTTGGCCGAGGCGATCGAGTGCAGCGCCTGTGCCATGTAGGTCGGGTTGATGCCGTTCTCCAGGTCGATGTCCACGCCGTCGAACCCGTAGGTGCTCATCAGCGAGTCGATGCTGTTGGCGAAGTTCGTCGCCGCCGACGAGCTGGCCACGCTGATCGTGCCGTTCTGGCCGCCCACCGAGATGATCACCTTCTGCCCTCGGGAGTGCAGGGTCGCGATGTCGCTGGTGAAGTCGCTGGCGCTGTAGCCACCGAGCGCGGAGGACAGGCCGGAGTCGATGCTGAAGGTCACGCCACCGTCGTTGGCCGCGTCGGCGCTGGCGAAGGCCACCGCGATCAGGCCGTAGGTGGTGGGCACCGCGGACAGCTTCAGTGCCTCGGCACCGTTGGTGAAGTCCTGCCAGTAGCCGGTCAGCACGTGTGCCGGCAGCGCACCGCCGCCGCCGCCGGGCGGGGTGCCCCCGCCGCCGGAACTCGCCGTCGTCGCCTGCACCGACGCCGAGGGCGCCGACTCACCGACGCTGTTGTAGGCGGTCACCGTGTACGTGTAGCCGGTCGAGGCGCTCAGCCCGCTGTCGGTGTAGGAACTCGACGTCGTGGTGCCGACCTTGCTGCCGTTGCGGTAGACGTTGTAGCCGGACACCGTCCCGCCGGGGCCGGTCCAGGACAGCGAGGCAGAGGAGGAGGTCGTGCCGGTCACCGTGAGCCCGGTCGGCGCGGCCGGCGCCTGGACGGAGCCGCCCGGCCCGGTCAGCGAGATGTCGTCGGCGTAGTAGGTCGGCTGGCCGTACCAGCCGTGCAGGTAGATCGAGACCGTGCTGGTGCTGGCACCGGTGGTGAAGGTGGTGGTCAGCTGGCCGTAGCTGCTGTTGTCCGGCGTCCAGGTACTCACGTCGGTGGTGCCGGTGCCGGTCACGCCGAGGTACACGTAGCTGCCCTGTACCCAGCCACTGAGCGTGTACGCCGAGTTCGGCTGGACCGAGACGGTCTGCGTGCACTGGCCGTCGTCCTGGCCGGCCGGCGCGTCGGACAGGGCGTGGCTGCCGGAGTGCACCGGGCTGCTCACCACCGACGCCGTGCCGTCGCAGGACCAGCCGCTGGTGGAACCGGTCTCGAATCCGGGGTTGTTGACCAGATTGCCGGTGGCGGCGGCGACGCTGACACCGGGTAGGAGCACCATGCTGGCGCCGGCGGCCACAGCGGCAACGACGCCAGCGACCAGTCGATTGAGAGTCACTGGATACACCTCCACGGTTGCGACGAGGCGTCGCGAATACGGCGCCAGCAGGATTGGCCCGGCGAGACCTGCGTCACATACCAAGGTGGACTAGACCACTTGACCCTGTCAAGGTCTGGACCAATATTGACCGTTGCTTCAACGGAAAACCGGGCGATCGAACGATTTCGGCTGG
>CAJCJE010000134.1 GCA_903970565.1 Candidatus Melainabacteria bacterium
CACCGCCCCACCGACGCCGCCGACCAGGCCGAGCGGTACGAAGCCACGAAGGTAGCCGGTGGGCATGAGAATCGTCGCGACGGCCAACTCGACCTCGATGCCGAGCGCGAGCGCGGTCACCAGCTTTCTGCCGGAATGGTCGCCCGCCTCGGCGGCGGCGAGGGCGGCTGGCAGCACTCCGGAGACAGCATGTAGATAAGTAGGAATGTAGGTGTCATGGAAATCGAGCACCTCGAACAGCGCGCCGTTGACCATCGCGGCGTGCTCGGGGCTCGTCTCGGTGCCGGTCCACAGCGCGTGGGCGCCACGCCCACCTGTCTGCCACTCGCGTAAAATCCGCACCGCCGGATGACCGGTGGCGCCGACCGACGCCTTGAGCTGATTGAGCAACAGCCGCCGGGCTTCGTGGCGGACCTGCTCAGGAATTCCTTTTTTCAGGTGGAAGCGGACGAAATCGACCAGCCGCTCGGAAACAGTGGCCGTCGCGGTCGTGGTCATGCCACCGCTCCTTTTCCGTACATCCACCTCAGCAACCTCGGGTCGCGAGCGTGCTCGGCGCCGAGCCCCTCGATCGCCTCGTGCGCGGCATAACCCCGCAGCCCGATCAGAGTTGGGGTCCCACCGTGGACGAACGTGTAGATCGCCGGTACCGGGTAGACATGCAACGTGCTCACCTGATCAGAAAGTCCGTCAGCCACCAGATCCGCCGCGGCATCGGCGTCGGCCAGCACCAGCTCGATCCACGCCTGGTACTGCTGCTCCGGCGGGTGCGTCTTCACCGGATAACCGGCGCGACGCTCTGCCTCCATGTCGGGGACGTCGAACAGGTTCAACCGTAACCGCAGAACGTCCGGACAAGAGCTCCAACGCTCGGCGATGGCGTTCAGCGCGGCCCGGAACGGTTGTTCCTGCCCGGCACGAGCCCGGAAGAACAGGCCGTAGGTGGGGTGAGCGACCGGGCCGGTGGGCACGCCTTCCGTGGTGTCCACATACGTCCGCGCGTTCCCGCCGACCGAGCGGTAGGTGGTGCTGCGCTCGACAATCAGCTCGATGTCGGCCAACAGCAGCGCGGTGACCTGGGGGTCATCGGGCGAGTGCACGAATGTCGTGACAGCGTCCTCGTCGAGGTAGACGACGTCGGACTGCCACATCAGCTGCGCATCGGCCGGAGCCGTGAGCTCGATACCGTCGAGGTGGGCGAACAGGCCGGGGTCAACCGCGTCGAACGGGTTGTGCCGATACCAGTACACGCCGGCGCGGCGCGCGATCGCCGGGCTGTGCACCTCACGCCAGTAACGGCGCACGGCATCCCGATCCAGCGCCGGTTTCCGCCATCCGCAGGTCGTGCGCGATACGGTCCCGAGGTTTTCCATGTCCACCGACGCCACCAGCACTCCCCTCCCGATCGATCGAGGCCACCAGACAGTAAGCCGGATAAAGGTCAGACGTCAACAGCGAGCGAATCACTGAGCGTCTTTTCCAAAAATCAGACATGATGGACAGATCAGGGTGCGAAGCTGACTCCACCCCAGATCAGGACCTGCAATCGATTGCCAGATCACAGCCGAGAGCGTTTTCGGCCGCGACGGAACAGCTCGCGATCTCCTGGCAATTACTGTTTTCAACCAGCTGATGAGCACTGAATAAATAAAGTCTGATGTATTCGAGTTTGCCGATCGAGCGGCCCCGAACCCACACGGTCCAGCTCAATCATGATCATTTCACGATGCGAACTCGACACCGCCGCCGAAACCAGGGCGGTCGATCATCAGCTCGACGATCCACCGAACATGATCAAGAACTGTGGCCAGAACATTAACGACCGTAGGGGAACAAAACCAATTTTTCGTTGAGGTGAATATCGGAATCTTCTCCTCGTGGATCGAAAAAGTGGTCAGCCCGGACACCGTGCCGCGCTCGCATCGCGACCTGATCAAACACGGTCATGTCCGTTCCTCCGGTTGAGGTGTTCCATCATCTGTTTGCGACGACTACTCAACCTTCAACTGTCAACTGTGTTCGGACCTATTATGGGTCTTTGACCGTTCCGTCCACCGCATCCGCAAATTGGTCTATGCCAATTTGGGCGAGTGGTCTTGACCAATCCGTGTGCCGCGCGTACAAAAAAATTACCGTGCCGACCCACCGGTTCGGCGAGGTGCTCAATCCCACGGCTCCTCTCCCCCTTGGAGGGTTCATGCGGTTCGGACAGCGGATTCCTCACGCAGCACTCATCGCCGGCGCGGCGTTCGGGCTGGCAGTCAGCGGATCGGTTCTCGCGGTGGCCTCGGCACCCGCCGCACAGGCGGCCACCACCTGCGCCGCGGCGTGGGGTTCCACCACCGTCTACACCGCCGGCCAGCAGGCCAGCGAGAACGGGATCGATTACACCGCCAACTACTGGACCGAGGGCAACGACCCGGCCACCAACAACGGCGGAAGCGGCTCCGGACAACCCTGGACGTCCGACGGCGCGTGTACCGGCGGATCGCCAGGGGGAGGGACAGGTCCCGGCACCGGCCCCGGCACCGGAACGGGTTCGGTGAGCGGCCTGCTCTTCAGCCCGTACAAGGACGTCACTATCAACATGAACTGGAACACCTACCAGATGCAGTCGGCCGTGGAAGGGTCCGACCTGCCGGTGGTGGGTTCCGGGAGCCTGGTGTCGCAGTACGTCCCGAAGCTGCCCGCGCTCACGGTCGCGTTCGCCACCGGCGAGTGTGGCAGCGAGAACTGGGGAGGTGTCTCGGGTGCCGACTGGGCCGAGGAGAACGTGCCCCAGCTCGAGGCCGCCAACCTGGACTACGTCGTGTCGACCGGCGGTGAGGCGGGAACCTTCACCTGCGACTCGACGGCCGACATGGAATCCTTCATCGCCCGCTACGCCAGCCCGAACCTGGTCGGCATCGATTTCGACATCGAGGGCGGCCAGAGCCAGTCGGATATTCAGAGCCTGGTCGCCGCCGCGGCGGGAGCACAGGCGCAGTACCCGAAGCTACAGTTCTCCTTCACGCTCGCCACGCTGGGTGCGTCCGACGGCAGCTACGGCGGAGTGAACTCGCTCGGCAACGAGGTCGTCGCGGCGGTGCTCGGCTCCGGCCTGAGCAACTACGTCATCAACCTGATGACGATGGACTTCGGCAGCGCGTCCAGCGGCGTGTGCGTCGTCGTCTCCGGCAGCTGTGAGATGGCGCAGTCGGCGATCCAGGCGGTGACGAACCTCGAGCACACCTACGGAAT
>CAJCJE010000135.1 GCA_903970565.1 Candidatus Melainabacteria bacterium
GGTCCGGCCGGTCGGCCACGACGCCGCTCAGCGGGCGCACCGCAAGGGGCTCATCGACGGAATGCCCTGTCAGCCCGAAGTGCTCAGCATCGTGCTCGGGTGCCCCGGTTGCCCACCGGTGTCCCTCGACGACCCCACCCGGCTGTGGCGGCTACTGTCCGAAGAGGACCGCAAGCGGGTCAGGTTCGTGCCCTACGGTCCGGTCGCGTTGCCCGAGCGGGTGTCGTTGGGACAGGCCCTGGCCGACCTGATCAGCCAGCCGATCACCTGCTACCCCGGTATGCCGGTGGGTGCGCAGGCCAAACCCAGCGTGTACACGGTGCGTCCGGACGGTAGCCTTGGCTGGCGGCTGATGGCCGAGGAGCTGACCTACCGGCCGCGCGCCGACCCGAACACGCCGGAACTGCCCGAACTGCACTCGTATCACCAGCCGATCAGGGAGTTGCAGGAGATTTCCCCGGCGGTCTACTGGTATGCCACGGACGCCGTGTTGGAGATTGTCCAGTCCGGACTGCTGCTTCGCCCGCCCTTCGACGTGGAGCCCACCATCGCGGTGCGGGCGGCGGTGCCGGACTCGACCGTGCTCAGTCTCGCCTTCGCGGCCAACTCGGTGCACGGGGAAGGCCGGATGCGGCAACTCGCCGAGGATGTCCTTGGCCGGCTCGACCTGGCGACCCGGCAGATGAGCCGGGTCATGCCGGCAGCCGCGCTGATCGCGGCCCGGTCCCGGGTGCGCATCGGTGGCCGCGCCCAGGCGGCACTGGAGCTACCGGCCGCCACCCATCTCCTTGAGGTGGCTCCCACCCAGGTGCTCGCGCCCCGCCCCGCTGCCGGCGCGGCCGGCCGGCCGGCCGGGTTCGGCGCGCCGGTCAATCCTCCGATGCTGGCCGGGTCCACCCGTTTCGAACAGCGTGCCGCGCCGGTGTCCCTGCCAGCAGGACCGTCGAGCACGCAGACCGCGCGGCCGGTACCGCTCGGTCCGGTCGGTGCCCCGGCGTCCGTACCGTCCGTCCCGGGCGCTCGGTTTCGGCTGGAGAGTTCGCCGCTGTCGCCGTCAGCCGGTGAGGGGTCCGCCCAGTACGTCGACCTACCGGCCATCGCGGCGACGGCCGCGACATCCACTATGGACTTTCCGGAAACCGGGCAACCCGAACCAGCGGAGCCCCGGTACCCCGAGCCGACGGAGACCGGACAACCCGAACTGTCGCCCGAGGCCACCGGGCAGTCCCCGGTCGAGCCGGCCCTCGACACGCCATCCCCGGACGTCGCGCGGATCCAGCCGACGCCGGTACCCGAGGCAACCGGGTTGGTCGCCAAGCGTGGCTTGGAGAAGGAGCGTGAGTGGTTACGCCGGAATCTGGCCCAGGAGTTCGGCACGATGTCGAACTCGGTGGCCAGGGTGCTGTCCGAGCATCCCGGATTCCAGGGGGCGCTGTCGCGCTCCTCGGCCGAGGTACTGACCGACGCGGTCGCGGTGCAGCTCTATCTCAGTGAGCGGGGCGCGGCGGTCGACAGGGCGCTGCGTACCGGGGCGGTCGGCCCGCACGTGCCCTTTGCCCGGTGTGTGGTGGCCGGGCTGAGCCGGCTTCCCTCACATCGGGGCCCCGCGGTGTTCACCGCAGCGCCGATCCCCGACGAATGGGAGCTGTACCGGGAACGTCCGCTTGTCACCGAATGGGGTTTCGTCAACGCGCTGAGCCGGCCCTCCCTCGGTCAACAGGGCGACGTGGACGTCCTGCTGTGGTCGATGACCGGGCGCCGCACCAAACTGCTGGAACCCGACGGCGACGAGCGGGCCGAGGACCGGGTGCTGTTCGTACCCGGCACCAGCTTCAAGGTTCTGGAGATGATCGAGTCCGAGCCCGGTGTGCGCCGTGGTCAGGTACTGATGCGGGAGTTGACCGCGGCCGAGATCGATGAGACCGGCCGGGTCGACCAGAACCGCAGCTCGCTGGACGAACTCGCGCTGGGCACCTTGCGGCGGCAGATCGAGAAATGGTCGCAGGAACAACCAGTGCACCGGGTCGGTTCCTCGGCGGCGCGCCGGTTCGGTGCACTGCCTGGATTGGTAAGGGAATCAGGGCTGGTAGGGGAAGGTGTCGACGCATGAGCCGCAACGTGCTTGTTGTCTCCGCCGATCGACCAGGTGCGTTCGGCTCGATCGGTGCCGCCCTGGCCAAGGCGACCCGAGGCAGCACGATCAGTGTGCTGCCCGGCCGCTACGAGGAGAACCTCGTCATCGACAAGCTGGTGACGCTGACCGCGACGGAGGGGCCTGGTACGGTCGAGATCTACGCCGCCGAGGGAAACGTACTGCTGGTCAGCGCCGAAGCGGTGCAGCTCAACAGCTTCACCCTGATCGGCGATGATCCACAGCTCGCCGCCGTGGACGTCGTGCACGGCCAGGCCGCGATAGACAACTGCGAGATCCTCGGCGCGGCCTGGACCACCCTGCTCGCCCGCGCGCAGGGCTCGCTCGCCCTGCGCGGCTGCCAGGTGAGCAGCTCGGGTGGCGCGGGAGTGGTGATCGCGTCTCCCGCGCCGAGCACGATCGAGGACTGCGAACTCCTCGATCTGGCGTCCTCGGGCATCGTGGTCGCCGAGAACGGCTCGGTGCTGGTGCGCAACAGTTCCATGTTGCGTGCCAAGGGCAACGGCATCTGCGTCAACGGCGAGGGCAACGCGCGGGTGGAGAACTGCGAGATCGTCGGTGCGGAGAAACCGGCGATGGTGGTCGAGCAGCGGGCCAGCGCCACCATCACCGGCCTGACCGTCCGCGACAGCGCCAGCGTCGATCTGTATCTGCGCAGCGTGGGCGCGGTCACCGTCACCGATTCGGTATTCACCGGGGCGGCCCAACATTCGGTGTACATTGCCGAGGAGGCGGCACCGTCCCTGCGGGGTTGTCTGTTCTCCGGAGCGGGTCACAACGCCATTGCGGTCACCGGTGGGGCCAAACCCCGTTTCGTCGACTGCCGGGTGACCGACACACCGATCGGGGTGTCGGTCGACGGCGCTGGCCGACCGCAGTTCGAACGCCTGGCGATAACGCAGACGGCACAGTTCGCCGTCCTCGTCTCCGACGGCGCGGACGCCCGGTTCACCGGACTGCGGGTGAGCACCGCATCGAGCCCGGGTGTCCTGGTCAACGCGAACAGTACGATCACGGTCATCGACGCCTCGATCGAGTCCGGCCGGGAGTTCGCCGTCGGGGCCGCCGACTCCTCCCGGGTCACCATCACCGACCTGCGCGTTTCCTCCACCGCCGAGGCCGCGCTGCGGCTGGGCGGCGGGGCGCGGGCCACGCTCGTCTCGGTCGCGCTGACCGGCGGTGGTCTGCTGGCCGATGCTGGCGCCGAGATCTCCCTACGGGACAGCGAGATCCTCGACGCGGCCGGTGATGGACTGCGGGTGCTCGCCGGCGCTCGGCTGGATGCCGCGCACTGCCGGATTCGCTCCGCTCGACGCCACGGCGTCAACCTGGAGCAGGGTGCCGGCGCGAGCTTCATCGAGTGCGAGGTGCTCGACAGCGCCCAGGACGGTTTCCGGCTTGACACCGGCGAACCCGTTGCGCTCAGCCACTGCGTCGCCAAGGGCAGTGCCGCCATACCGGTGCATCGGTTCGGTGACCACGACCAGGTGAGCCTCGACGAGGTGATCACCGAGGCCCGCCAGGAGTCGCCGACCAGGACGGTTGAGCCGCCGCGCGATCAGCCGACCGGCGACGCGGGCGAGTTCGGCCGGTCCCCGGTGCGGCCGGCACCGGCCGAGGGAGAGGTACTCAGCGGCCCACTGGCCGAACTCGAATCGCTGATCGGGCTCGGTGGCGTCAAGAAGGAGGTCACCGGGCTCATCAACCTGATCAAGATGTCGCAGCTTCGGCTCCAGATGGGGCTGCCGATGCCGCCGATGAGCCGGCACCTGGTTTTCGCCGGGCCGCCCGGCACCGGTAAGACCACCGTCGCCCGACTCTATGGCGCGGTGCTCGCCGAACTGGGAGTGCTCTCCCAGGGACATATGGTCGAGGTGTCTCGCGCCGACCTGGTCGGCCAGTACATCGGCGCGACCGCGATCAAGACGGCCGAGGTGGTCACCAAGGCGCTCGGCGGTGTGCTGTTCGTCGACGAGGCATACACCCTCACCGCGCAGAGTGGTGGGTCCGGTCCGGATTTCGGGCAGGAGGCGGTGGACACGTTGATGAAGATGATGGAGGACCACCGCGACGAACTCGTGGTCATCGTCGCCGGATACTCCGAGCTGATGGAGGGGTTCCTCGGCTCCAACCCCGGACTCGCCTCCCGGTTCACCCGCACCATCGAGTTCCCGAACTACAGCGTGGAGGAACTCGTCACCATCACCACCGGGCTGTGTCGCAAGCACTACTACGAGCTGACCGACGACGGTATCGCCGCGCTCACCGAGTTCTTCGAGATGGTGCCCAAGGACGGTACCTTCGGAAACGGCCGGGTGGCCCGCCAACTCTTCGAGTCGATGGTGAACAACCAGGCGTCCCGACTGGCGATCGAACCGCCGGCCAAGGACGCAGAACTCAACCGGCTCACCTCGGCCGACCTTCGGCCCGACCTGGCTCGGCTGAAACCGGGCGAAACTGAGCGGGCCGAGCAATCCGGTACCCGCGCGGACCCGACCGCGACCGTGGCGGCGAGCGTGGGCTGGCGCCGGATCAGTGCGCTCGCCGGGCAGACCGAGTTGCGCGACGCCGCCGGCCGGCAACTTGTTCGCCTGGTCGCGGCGCGCCGAGGGGAGCAGCAGGTGCCACCCACCCAAGGGAATCTGTTGCTCAGCGGGGTTCGTGGCAGCGGCCGCAGCGAGATCGCCCGACTCTACGCGGCCTGCCTTGCCGAGGTGGATGTCATCGCCACCGGTGTGGCCGTGCGCCGCACCGTCGGGGACGATCTGTGGCCGCAGTGGCCGGGGCAGGCGGAAAGCCTGGTTCGCACCGCGCTCGAGGACGCCGAGGGTGGCGTGCTCGTCGTCGACACCGACGGCGGGTGGCCGGTGAGCGAGGACGAACCCGGCATTGAGACCGTCGAGGCGCTCACCACCGCCATCCGGCGCGGACCCGCCGCCCCGGTGGTGGTGCTGCTCGGCACCCAGGACCGGCTGGCCGCCCTGTTCGGGGAGGTACCGGCCCTCGGCCAGTGCTTCGCCGAGGCATGGCACGTGGCCGACTACTCCGCCGAGGAACTCACCGAGGCCGCGGTGCGATATCTGCTGCGTCGTGGCCATGAGGTGCCCGAGGACGTTCGGGCCGTGGTAAACGCGCGGCTCGCCGAATCGGGCACGCACACGATCTACGCCGCCCACCGTTTTGCCGCCGACCTGGCCAGGGCGGCGGCGTCACCGACGTTGGCCACCGCCGACCTGCGGGCGGTCGGACCGGGGAACTTCACCGGCCTGCCGATGCGGCAGGGGCTCGCGTCGGTCGGCTGAGCACGACATCGATCGATCAGGAGGTAGGAACATGACATTGTTCAACAGTGCGCAGATCGATCAGGCGCTGGAGAAGTACCGCGAGCAGCTCGCCACCTTCCAACGGCTGCGCGGCGAGGTCGGCGGGATCGAGGCAACCGTGACCGCGCCCCGACAGGTGGTCAAGGTGACCGTCGGGGCGCAGGGCCAGCTCACCGAGTTGACGTTTCCGACCGGCGCCTATCGCCAGCTGACCCCGACCGAGCTGTCCTCGGCCGTCATGACCACGATCGAGGCGGCCCGCGCCGAGGTCAACCGGAAAACTGCCGAACTGATGGCGCCGACCATGCCGAGCGGAATTTCCGCCGAAAGCGTGCTGACCGGCAAGGTGGACTTCCGCTCCCTGATCCAGGACGAATGACGAGCTGAGCCACTGATCGGTGGTCCACCGCCCATCATGGCGAGTCAAGAAGAACGGGAGTAGTGGTTCATGAACGACGCGATGTACGCGAATCTCGGCGGTTTGCGGGAAAACGCACAGAGTTTCAACCAGAAAGCCGATCAGATCATCGGAATTCTCCAGGAACTCAATACGGCGGTTGCCGCGGAAAGCGGGCCGAATGGTGAGCTACCGACCGG
>CAJCJE010000136.1 GCA_903970565.1 Candidatus Melainabacteria bacterium
CGACCCGGACACCGTCGACCTGCGGCTGCGCAAGCTGCGCGAGGCGGTCAACGCCGACCGTGGCCTCGGCCGCAACATCGGGATGCGTTACCACGACGGCAAACCCTCGATGATCGAAGGACTGCTCTCCCGTGGCGACCGTCGGGTGTCCTCGGTGATCGAGCGGGTCTGGCGCGAGGGCGGCCGGTTCGACGGCTGGAGCGAGCACTTCTCCTACGAGCGCTGGTTGAGCGCCTGCGAGAGCGAACTCACCCCGCTGGGCCTGAGCCTGGACTGGTACACCAGCCGGGAGCGCGACGGCGACGAGATCCTGCCCTGGGAGCACCTGGATTCCGGGCTGGACAAGGAATGGCTCTGGGCGGACTGGCAGGACGCCCTCGACGAGCACGAGCAGGACGACTGCCGCTGGACGCCGTGCTTCGACTGCGGGGTCTGTCCGACGATGGGGACCGACATCGAGATCGGCCCCAGTGGCCGGACGATGCTGCCGATCAGCCCGGTCGGCGTCGGCTCCCCGGTCCGCAACCCGAACCTGGCCGGCGCGTAGCCGGTCGGTTCGGCCCCGGCCGCAGGACTCGGCGCGGACCCCGGACCAGCCGGCTCGGCTGGTCAGTGGACTCAGTGGACTCAGTGGACTACCAGACGCCGTCCGGGAGCAGGCTGCTGATGATCGGCTGGAGGGGGTCCTCGGTCGGCGTCGTACTCGTGATCTTCGGCGAGCTGGCCACATTGTCCTTTGTGGCCGGATCGGTGGTGGTTTCCTTGCTGCTGACCGGGTTCTGACTTGTCGTCGGAACCGAGCAGTCGCCGGTCGGCGGCGCAGCCGGTGTGGTCGGCGCGGTCGAGGTGGCCGGCGGTGCGGCCGAGCCGGTCGTCGGCGGAGTGGCCGAGTCGGTCGGCGGGGTGGTCGATCCGGTCGCCGAGGTGTCGTCGCCGGAACTCGCCGCGCCCGTCGGAGCCACGGTTGTGCTGGTGCACACGGGATTCGAGCCGGCCGTGCTCGGTGGGTTCGACGAGGGCCCGGTCGACGAGGACGGCAGACTTGTCGAGTTCACAGTGGACTGTCCACTCGGGATACCTCTGGTCACCGCGGCCAGCGCGTTGACCAGGCCGTGGCCGTAGAAGCTGTTGTAGGCGGAATCCCCGGTGCAGTAGGCATCCTGGGTTCCGGTGCCGTTGAGGTCGTAGTCGGCCGGGCAGGGCACCGGGGTCGCCTCGTCGTTGAGCAGTTCGGTCAGCTCGCGCGGCGTGGCATCCGGATGGGTCGAGGCGAGCAGCGCCGCGACCCCGGAGACGTGCGGCGTGGCCATCGAGGTGCCGCAGGAGGTCGCGTAACCGTCCGGAACCGTGGACAGCACACAGGAATCCCCGTTCGCGGCGTGCTGGTGACTGTCACCGCCGGGGGCGGTCAGATCGATCGCGCCGAGTCCGTAGGAGCTGTACCCGGCCTTCAGTTCGTCGGCGCCGACCGAGGACACCGTGACCACGCCGGGCAGTCCGGCCGGCAGCTGGGCGCAGTCCTCGCCGAGCACGCGCTGCTGTTGGTCGTCGGCGTCGACATTGTCCGGGCTGCCGGTGTCCGTGCCCGGATCGGTCAGGTCGACCGCCTGGTTGCCGGCCGCCGCGATGGACAGCACACCGTGGTTGGTGGCGTAGGAGACCGCGCGCGCCACCGCGGTGAACACCACGTTCTGGCCGACGGTGTCCGCGCAGGTGAAGATCCACGGATCGATGAAGTAGCTGTTGTTGGCGACGTTCATCCCGTTCTGCGCGGCCCACATGAACCCGCACACCGCCGCCTCGGGATAGATGTAGCCGTTGTCGTCGACCACCTTCACCGACGCGATCCGCACGCCGGGGGCGACCCCGGCGATGCCCTTGCCGTCGGCGGCGGCGGCGATGGTGCCCGCCACGTGGGTCCCGTGCGCCGAGGTGGTCGGCGCCCAGGCGGCCTGGCTGGGGTCCGGCGCGCCGGACAGGCAGCCGGCCGAGGCGGCCGGGTCCAGTTCCCTGCTCAGGTTCGGCTGGTTCGGGTCGATGCCGGAGTCGAGCACGCCGACCAGCACCTGGGGACTGCCTTTGTCGATCTTGTTGGCCTGGTCGGCCTTGATCATGGCCATGTCCCATTGGTCCGATGTCCGGTTCATGGTGGAGACCGATTCCGGATCGGTGGGCACCGTGAAAAGACTTGAGTGAATCTCGTCGGACTTCTTGGACACATCGGGCGAACCGTCGTCGTCCGAGTCGTAGTAGGCCTCGGCCTCGGCGCTGTAGGCGCGGTTGGGACCCATCCGATCGGCGAAGGTCGGGTCCGGGGAAGTGGCCACCGCGACCGCGATCTGCGCGTAGTAGATGGTCGTCGTCCCGCAGTCGGCAACGATCTGGTTTTCCGCGTTCACGGCGGGGGTACCAACCGGGAAGACAACGAGATATCGCAGGTCAGGGCCGCCCTGTGCGCAACTGGACGGGGCCGTGGGGCTCGGGTCGGCACTGGCCGCCGTTGCCGTCGCCAGGCAGCCCACCGTCAGCAGTGCGGTGCACAACGCTGCCGCCCGCGCTCGGCGGAGCAGAGGCACGTGAGACCTCCATCGCTGGTGGGAACGCTCGGGAACCTCGGGAGCGCTACGTCCACTCCCAGCCGGACGGTAGCCAGCGCGGACCGTACAGACAAGTTTGGCGAGATATTTACTTCGCCCGGTACCGTCGTGGCCCATCGATGTCGAGTTGTCCCCCACTCGGCCGAGGTGCCACCGAAGACCGCTTGAAGGAGCAGTGCTGAGCCGCAAACTTGAGCCGAACAACCACTCGGCTCCGCCCGCGCAGAAGCTACGTTTGCGTTACGCCAAACGTGGCAAGTTGCGTTTCGCGTCACACCGGGACATCGCCCGGACCTTCGAACGGGCGCTGCGCCGAGCCGGCGTGCCAATGGCCTACTCGCAGGGCTTCAACCCGCGCCCGAGGGTCTCCTGGGTCGGCGCCGCGCCGACCGGTACCGCCAGCGAGGCCGAGTACGTCGAGATC
>CAJCJE010000137.1 GCA_903970565.1 Candidatus Melainabacteria bacterium
TCCTTGGCCAGCCGGTCTTCCTTCTCCGCGTCGACAACGGCGCCGCCGCGCCGCGCGTGCAGGCCGGCAAGCCAGTCGGAATCGGCCG
Organism: Candidatus Melainabacteria bacterium; assembly: GCA_903970565.1. Classification (GTDB taxonomy): domain Bacteria; phylum Actinomycetota; class Actinomycetes; order Mycobacteriales; family Pseudonocardiaceae; genus CAJCJE01. The sequence continues at coordinate 89 of CAJCJE010000137.1, forward strand.
GCTGTTCGTCGTCGGGTTCCTCGCCTGCGGCCTGCGCGACCCTGGCCAGCAGCTCGCGTACCTGCTGGTCGATCTCCTGCACCGTGTGACCGCGTTCGGTCCTGGCCGTGCGAAACCACTTTTCGACCTCGGCGAACCGCTCGGTACCGAACAGCTTCTCCAGCAGCCGCTCCCGTTCGGCGGTCTCCGCGCGCAGGAACCGGGCGAAATCACCCTGCGGCAGCAGCACGACCTGGAAGAACTGCTCGGCGGTCATCCCGAGTAGCCGGGAGACCGTCCGGTTGACCTCGTCGATGCGGGCCAAGCCGTCCGGCGCGTGACCGCTGGGCGGAGCGCCCAACCAGGTCAGCGAGGCCTTGGCGCGCTGCGTCGTGGTGCCGGTGCCGCCACGTTTGGCCCGCTCGTACTCCGGGCTACGGACCACCAGCAGCCGATGTCCCTGGACGGTGAACTCAAGGCTGACCTCGGTGCCGACCTGCGGATCGGCATAGTCACAGCGCAACCGCTTCGCCTCGCCGCGTGCGCCCGGCACGGTGCCGAACAACGCGAACGCGACCGCGTCGAGCAGCGTCGTCTTGCCAGCTCCGGTATCACCGTGCAGCAGGAACAGTCCATCGGCACCGAGCGCGTCGAAATCGACGGACTCCTGCCGTGGATAGGGGCCGAAGGCTCGGACCTTCAGCTGGTGCAACCTCATCGCTGGGCCTCGACCCTGCGCACGGCCTCGAACGCCTCGGAAAGCAACTCACGCTCGGCGGTGCTGGGTGCGCTGCCTCGACAGTCGAGCACGAAATCATCGGCCACCTGCGCATCGCCGCGACCGGCCCCAACCTTCGCATAGCGCGGTAGCGGCCGGTCCGCTCCGCCCTCGGGCTGCCAGTCCAACCGGACCGCGAAGGGAAACCGCTCCTGTAGGCGACGCATCGCGTCCAGGGGCCGCACCGGATCGGTCAGCACGGCGTAGAGGTAGCACTCGGTCAGTCCCTCGGCAGCCGGATCGGACAGCACATCGGCCAACTCGCCGCGGACGGTTGCCAGCCGCCTAGGCACTGGAAGTTCGCGCCGCTCCACGGTGCGCAATCCTGCCGGTCCCAGCTCGACCAACCAAACCGACTTGCGGTGTGTCGCCTCGGAAAATGAATAGGCGACCGGACTGCCGGCGTAGCGCAGGTGCTCGGCCAGGGTCTGCGCACCGTGCAAATGCCCTAGCGCGACATAGTCGACACCGCTGAACGCCGCGGCCGGCACGTCCTCGATCCCACCGACCGCGATCGTGCGCTCGGACTCCGACGCGGCGCCTCCGGTGACGAAGGCGTGCGCCAACACCACGGAACGAACACCAGGTCCCCGGCGCGTGAGATCGGTCCGAATCCGGTCCATCGCCTCGGTCACCACGGCGGCATGTCCGCGCAGTTGCGGCATTCCCAGGGCATGACGCGCCGGATCTGGCTCAAGATAAGGAATCCCGTAGAATGCCACCGGGCCGTCCGCGTCGTCGAGCAGTACCGGCTGGTCCAGCTCGGCGATGCTGGTACGCAGGTGCAGTCCGCCGGCGGCGGCGAACTCACCGAACGCACCGAGTCGTTGTGCCGAGTCGTGATTGCCGGGAATGATCACCAGTTCCGCACCGGCTCGCCGAATCCCGGACAGTGCTCTCGTGCACGCGGCAACGGCTTCGGCCGAGGGCACCGCGCGGTCGTACAGATCACCGGACACCACAACGACATCGATCCGCTCGTCGACGACGAGGTCGGCCAGGCTGCCGAGCACCGTTTCCTGATCGGCGAGCAGATCACGGCCGTGGAAGGTGCGTCCCACGTGCCAGTCGGAGGTGTGTAGCAATCGCATGAGGCCAAATTAGAGCCAACGCCGGACTTTTCGCGGTAGCGACACCTTTTCCTCACTCGAACGTGTGTTCGAACGTGCGTTTTGTCGGCAGTATGGGTAAAGATCGAAGTAGACATCGACGCAGACAACGGCAACATCGGTCACCCGGACCGCATCAACCCGTACCGAACCCGTACCGATAACGACACCGAACCTCAGTATCCGACAGGAGTCCGACATGACCGCAGTGACCGGCATCGCCGCCATTGTGCTGGCACTGCTGCTTGCCGGCGCCACGTTGCTGTTCTGGCGGCTGTACCAGGACAGCAACCGCCGGGCGGACGCGGCAATGGACATGGTTGCCGCCGAACGGTTGCGAACCGAACAACAGCAGAGCGCGCTCAACCGCTATCAGGTCGCGTTCGCGTCCATCCGAGGACGGGGTGAACTCGGCGAGCAGATGCTCGTCGAGACCGCCCGCTCCCTCGGTTTACGGGAGGGCCTGCACTTCTCGCTACAGACCGATGTCGCGGGCGGCGGCGCGGTCCGGCCGGACATGGTGCTGGAGGTCGGTGGCGGCCGCCAGGTTCCGGTGGACGCCAAGATGAGCCTTGCCTGCTGGGCGGAGGCGATGGAGACCACCGACGCCACCGAGCGCGTGGACGCTCTGCGGGTACATGTCCGCAATATCCGCTCGCGCGCGGCGGAGCTGGCCGGCAAGGGTTACCAGCGTTGGGCGGATGCGATCTACGGGACAATCATGTTCGTCCCGTCGGACGCGGCCGTCGTGGTTGCCATGGACACCGATCCGGAGTTACTGCGCTGGCTGCTGGATCGCCGGGTGTTCCTCTGTGGACCGACGGGTTTCGCGGTGGTGGCCTCGGCGGCGATGTTCGCGGCGACCGAGCGGGCCATCGCCGACGATGTCGAGCAGGTGCGGATGCAGGCCGCCGCCGCGCATCGGACGGCCGGCAGCGCGGTCGACGCATTCAACCTGTCCAGCACCCACCTACAGCGATTCCTGGCCGCGCGGCGGCGCGAACTGGACGCACTGGAAAATTTCCGGGGGGTGGTACAGCCATTGACGGAGGCAGCAGCGAGCCCGACCCAACTATCGGCGATCCGACGTCCGGAGGAACTGGCCGGCGGCAGCCAGCCGATGCTCGGCGAGCAGATGCACTCGACGCTCGACGAACATGTCGGCCCGACGCTCGGCGAGTAGAGCCTGGGGCCACCGGTGCGGCAGTGGCGCAGGTGAGCGGCGACGCTGGTGAGACGACAGGGTCACCCATTGCGGACGACCTCGGCCCGACCGCCCATTGGAGACACGCGGAGTGGAATTCGCGAGTCGCCACGAACCCACAAAGTTCGGTCGACTACGTACGAGAAGGCGAGGTGATGTGATCGAATAGCTGGGACATTCCCTGACGACAACCCTCACTAGCTGGGCAAACGCCGATCCAGATGGCATCGGTATCCGACACCGACACCGAATCAACCGGTGCGGCAGACGTGGGAAAAGCGACAAAATTTCGGCCGGTACACCGCAGGTGCCGGACGGGACACCGGCGCGCTCACGAATTGGCTACGGTATGGATACATAGCCGTGCTCGCCAGCTATCCGCGAGCACAGCCGAGGCCAGTCAAGGACCGTTAAGTTCCAGTGAGGTGAAGGCGTGACAGCGACGCGCGATCGTGGACGCGAGGCAAGAGCCGCGTCGAATGGCCCTCGTTGGGACGAGCGTTCCGCGTTCGGCACCAGAGGCTGGCCGTGGTGGGGCGCGGTAGTACTGACGCTTGGCCTCTCGGTGGTCGGCGCGGTGATCGACGAAGAGATGAACAGCACCATCGACACGGTGTTCCGCGCCGCCTACGTCATCGGTGCCGTTGTCGCGGTCTGCATCGTTCGTCGGCGCAACCTGTTCGGCCCTATGGTTCAGCCGCCGCTGATCCTGGTGGTCGTCGTACCGGTGGTGGCCGCCGCGCTGGACACCAAACCCGGCAGCAAGGTACTGACCATCGGGCCGTTGCTGATCGACAACTTCCCGGTGATGGCCATCACCACCGGTGTCACCGTCGTGCTCGGCGTGATCCGGTACCTGGTCCAGCGTCGACCGGCACTCGATGGTCCCTTGGGCGACCGCGACCGGCCGCGCCGGCCGGCGGAAGGCCGGGACCGCGATCGGGGACCGTCCAGCCGTGAGAGCAGGGACCGCGACCTGTCCGATCGCCCCTCGGCCGGTGGCCGGGACGGGCGAGGATCAGACACGCCCAGGGGCGGCCAGGATCGCGGGGTTCCGCGCGACCGCACCAGGGTCGACCCCGGCCGAGGCCGGAGCGGCTCAGCCGACCGGGGCGGCCGGGACATGCCGCGTGGTCGGGACAGCCGGGACAACCGGGACAACGACTTTGATCGTGGGCAGGCTCGTGGCCGCAATCCTCGGGACGCTCCGCGCCGAGATCCCCGCCGCCGAGATGACGACTACTGAACGCCGCGGTTACCGGGCCCCGCAACAGGATTCGACAACCGCAGAAGTTCAGGTCATGACGCAACTCGGGGTAGCCACAGAACTCCGGTAACCGCGAAGCGGTATCGAGAAGCGGTATACGAACGGCCTGCGATGTCACGGAACATCGCAGGCCGTTCGGGTATCCCTGATCCAGCCGATGCAGGCCGTTGCCATACCTCTGATACAGCCGACAGAGCCGAACCGGTCGGCCGCTACCGTCGATACAGCCGAAGTCGACAAGGCCGGAAGTCGATACGGCCGAACCAGTCGGTCGTATCGCGCCGAACGGTCAGTCAACATGGCCGATGCCGTCGATACGGCCGATGCCGTCGACACTGCCGAACCGGTCGGCCCATGCGGCTGATGACGATCGTCGGGGAGGTTCGGCTGCGGAAGGGTCAGGAGGCGGCGCCGCCGAGGTCCTTGCGCAGTTCCCTCGGCAGGGCGAAGGCCAGCTTCTCGTTGGCCGTGGTGACTTCCTGGACGTCGGTCCAGCCGCGCTCCGCGAGGAAGCCGAGTACCTGTTGTACCAACACTTCCGGCACCGACGCACCGCTGGTGACGCCAATGGTGCCGGCGCCGGCCAGCCACGACTCGTCGATCTCGGTGGCGTAGTCGACCAGGTAGGACGTACGTGCACCGGCCTGGACCGCGACCTCGACCAGTCGCTTGGAGTTCGAGGAGTTCTCCGAGCCGACCACGATCACCACATCGCACTCGGACGCCATCGCCTTCACCGCCACCTGGCGGTTGGACGTGGCGTAGCAGATGTCGTCGCTCGGCGGATTCTGTAGCTGCGGGAACCGCTCACGCAGCGCGTCGACCCGCTCCATCGTCTCGTCGACCGACAAGGTGGTCTGCGACAACCAAACCACCTTGGACGGATCGCGCACGGTGACCTTGTCGACGTCCTCGGCGCGGTCGACCAGTTGCACGTGGTCCGGGGCCTCCCCCGTGGTGCCGTCGACCTCCTCGTGACCGGAGTGGCCGATCAGCAGGATGTCGTAGTCGGTCCTGGCGAACCGCTTCGCCTCCTGGTGCACCTTGGTGACCAACGGGCAGGTCGCATCGATGGTGCGGAGTTGGCGAGCAGCGGCCTCTTCGTGCACGGCGGGCGAAACACCGTGCGCGGAGAACACCACCAGCGCGCCCTCGGGCACCTCGTCGGTCTCGTCGACGAAGATCGCGCCCCGTTCGCGCAACTGCTCGACGACGTAACGGTTGTGCACGATTTCCTTGCGCACGTAAACCGGGGCGCCGTAGGTCTCGAGTGCTTTCTCGACGGTGATCACCGCGCGGTCGACGCCGGCGCAGTAGCCACGTGGCCGGGCAAGGAGAACGCGCCCCGGCTTGCCGCCGGGGGTGTCGGTCGCGGGGTCGGCTGGTTGGGCGCCGCCCGCTCGATCGGAGGTGCCCATGTCGGTTACCGGAGTCGACGCCGTCATGTCACTAGCGTACGACCGGGTCAAGGTCGTATGGTTGCGCCTCTGGTGTCACACGTCACGTAGCAATCATCCACGGTGCGTAACGCTGTGCAGGATCGCTGGACTGGGGCAGGCTAGAGGACATGAAGCCACTTCCGCTGCCGTTGCGGGTCGCCGCCGGCCTCGCGGTCACCGCCGTGGATCGCGCCCGCCACCTGCCGGGGAAACTGGCCGAGTTGCCGGTCACGGTAGTCAGCCAGGCGCTGCAACTGTCCATGCGGGTCCAGCAGCAGGTGACCGAACTCGCGATCAAGGGCGACGAGGCGCTCTCGACGCTGCGTCCGGTCGAGGAAGCACCGGAGTGGGCGACGTTCGACGAGGACAGCCTCGCCGAACGCTATGACGCCAGCCCGAACTGGGCGACCGAGCACAACGGCTCCCGGTCGAAGTTCGACAGTGTCGAACTCAGCCCCGTCGAGGTCGAGGACCTCGACGAACTCGACGGGCCCGATGATCCGCATGAGCCCGACGACGCGGCCGACACCGACGGGACGGCGACCGACAGCGGCGACGAGACCGACAGCGCCGACACGGTGCACGAGGGCGGCACGGTGCACGAGGCTGACGACGTTACGGCGGCGGCGCCGACCGCGTTACCGAACTACGCGGAGCTGTCTCTGCCGCAGGTGCGTGCCTACCTGCGGCAGTTGAGCGTTTCGCAGCTGGACGAGTTGATCGGCTTCGAGCACAGCCATGCCAACCGACCGGAGTTCGTCGGGATGTTGACCCGGCGGATGAGCACGCTGCGCGATCAGCAGTGACGGACTCGCAGGCAGTGTCGCGTCCCTCGCCGGCCACGACCTCAGGCGAGCCGACCAGCCCGGAAACCCCCTGGCCGGTACGGACGGTCGCCCGCAAGATCGCCGAGTGGATCAACCGGCTCGGCACGATCTGGGTCGAGGGTCAGGTCACCCAGATCTCGGCTCGACCGGGTACCGCGACCGCGTTCATCACCTTGCGCGATCCCTCAGCCGACGTGTCGCTGAGCATCACCTGCTCCACCAGCCTGCTGCGCGGCCCGCAACAGGTGCTCGCCGAGGGCAGCCAGGTCGTCGTGCACGGCAAGCCGACCTTCTACGTCAATCGCGGCACGCTGAGTCTGCGGGTCGACGAGATCCGCGCGGTCGGCATCGGCGAGCTGTTGGCCAGGATCGAGCGGCTGCGCAGGCTGCTGGCGGCCGAGGGGCTGTTCGAGCCGGGTCGCAAACGGCGCCTGCCGTTCCTGCCGGGCACCGTCGGACTGATCACCGGACGCGCCTCGGCGGCCGAGCACGACGTGCTGACCAACGCGGCGCGCCGCTGGCCGGCCGTGCGCTTCCGGGTGTCCAACGTCGCGGTGCAGGGACCGACCGCGGTGCCGCAGATTCTCACCGCGCTGAGCGAACTGGACGCCGATCCGAGCGTCGAGGTGATCGTGCTGGCGCGCGGTGGCGGCAGTGTCGAGGACCTGTTGCCGTTCTCCGACGAGGCGCTGTGCCGGGCGGTCTCGGCCTGCCGGACCCCGGTGGTCAGCGCGATCGGCCACGAGCCGGACACTCCGCTGGTCGACCACGTCGCCGATCTGCGGGCCTCGACGCCGACCGATGCGGCCAAGCGGATCGTGCCGGACATCGCCGAGGAGCTGCGCCGCATCCAGTTGCTGCGCGAGCGGGCCCGTCGGTGCCTGCACGGCTGGGTGGACCGCGAGCGGCGGCTGCTCGACGCGCTGCGCAGCCGGCCGGTGCTCGCCGATCCGCTCGGCCCGATCACGCGACGCGCCGAGGACATCGCGACGCTGCGGGAGCGGGCCCGGCGCGCGATGCTCGCCCGGCTCACCGCCGAGCGGACCGGCCTGACCGCGACCCGATCACGCCTGACCACCCTCGGACCTGCGGCGACGCTGGCTCGCGGGTACGCGATCCTTCAGGTTCTCGACGATCCCGTCGATACCGGTGTCGATGTCGATGTCGAACCAAACGTCGAACTAAACGTCCAACCAAGTGCTGAGCTGAGCGCCGAGCCGCACGCAGCCGGACCGCATGTCGTGCGATCGATCCGCGAGCTGGGGCCCGGCCGCAAGCTGCGGCTGCGCGTGGTGGACGGTGTCGGTTTCGCGACGGTGTCCTCGGTCGTCACCGAACCAGCCGTGGCAACGGCTCCAGTGGCCCCAGCGGACGCGGAGTCCGCCACGGCCTCG
>CAJCJE010000138.1 GCA_903970565.1 Candidatus Melainabacteria bacterium
GGTCGAAGCTGCCGCGCTCGTGCAGCACGTCGTCGGGCTCCCACTCCCGCGTCGCGTATACCGAGCGGTGGCGCAGCAGGTCGATCCGGGGGTGGTCGGCGTCGAAACCACGCGGTTTGCTCTTGAGCCGGTCGCCCTTGATCTCCCAGCCCGACCTGGTCAGCCTGGCGACGATCGCTTCCAGCTCCTTGCCCCTGCGGTCGTCGTCGACCGAGGTGCGGAACCGGGCGAGCTGGTCGGGGGCCAGATGGAAACAGCCGCCGCCGACCAGCAGGCCACCCGAGCTGACCGCGACGTAGTAGGCCCCGCCGCCCCGCCCCTGCTCGATCACGCCGCCGCACTGAATCTTGTACGGGTGCTTGTCCTTGCTGAACCGGACATCCCGATAGGGACGAAAGATCTTCGGGGCGCCGAGTCCGCCGAACTCCGGCTCCAGTTCGGCCAGCAGCGTCTCCATCGGCGCGCGCACGTCCCGCGCGTAGATGTGCTTGTTGTCCTCCCAGTAGACCTTCGAGTTGTCCGCCTGGAGGCCGTCGTAGAAATCGATCGCGTGTTCGCCGAATCCCGCAAACTTCACTCCGGGCACTGTAGTTCCCCGCCCGCGCGCATCAGCGCGGACCGGGTCGCAACGGTGGAACACCGGACAACAGTGACTGCTTTTTGTCCCAACATCGGGTGGTCCAGCGGTGTCCAGGAGAATAAGTAGGTCCCTAGACAAGACAAAAGATGGCCCGCGTGCTGGATCGGTCCAGGCAGCAGGTCTATTCTCTGTTAACGTGAGTCGACGAGCGAAGATCGTATGCACCCTCGGTCCTGCCACCGCCACCGCGGACAAGCTTCGTGACCTGGTCAACGCCGGCATGGACGTGGCCAGGATGAACTTCAGCCACGGCAGTCACGCAGACCACAAGCAGGTCTACGAACTGGTGCGTTCGATCAGCACCGAGTGCGGTCGCGTGGTTGGTGTCCTGGCCGACCTACAGGGGCCGAAGATCCGCCTCGGTACGTTCGCCAGTGGCCCGGTCGAGTGGCGCACCGGTGACACGGTGCGGGTGACCGTCGAGGACGTCACCGGTACCCACGACCGTGTCTCCACCACCTACAAGGGGTTGGCCAGGGACGCCAAGGCCGGCGACCGGTTGCTGGTCGACGACGGCAAGGTCGGCCTCGTGGTCACCGCCGTCGAGGGCCCGGACGTCGTCTGCGAGGTCACCGAGGGCGGCCAGGTCAGCAACAACAAGGGCCTTTCCCTGCCCGGTATGGACGTCTCGGTCCCTCCACTGTCTGAAAAGGACATCGAGGACCTTGAGTTCGCCCTGTCGCTGGGCGTTGACGTGATCGCGCTGTCCTTCGTCCGCTCGCCGGCCGACATCGACCTGGTGCACCAGGTGATGGACCGGGTCGGGCACCGCAGGCTGCCGGTGATCGCCAAGATCGAGAAGCCGGAGGCGGTGGACAACCTGGAGGCGATCGTGCTCGCCTTCGACGGAATCATGGTCGCCCGCGGCGACCTCGGCGTCGAACTGCCGCTGGAGCAGGTTCCGCTGGTGCAGAAGCGGTCCATCCAGATTTCCAGGGAGAACGCCAAGCCGGTCATCGTGGCCACCCAGATGCTGGACTCGATGATCAACAACTCCCGGCCGACCCGCGCGGAGACCTCCGACGTCGCCAACGCGGTGCTCGACGGCGCGGACGCGGTGATGCTCTCCGGCGAGACCAGCGTCGGTCGCTACCCGACCGAGACCGTGGAGACGATGGCCCGGATCGTCACCACGATGGAGAACGACTCGGTCGCGGCGCCGCCGCTGACCCACGTACCGCGCACCAAGCGGGGCGTCATCTCCTACGCCGCCCGCGACATCGGCGAGCGGCTCAACGCCAAGGCGCTGGTCGCCTTCACCCAGTCCGGCGACACCGTGCGGCGGCTGGCCCGGCTGCACACCCACCTGCCGCTGCTGGCCTTCACGCCAGACGAACACGTTCGGAGTCAGCTTGCTCTCACCTGGGGCACCGAAACGTTCCTGGTGCCTAATGTGGACTCGACCGACCAGATGGTCCGGCTGGTGGACTCCTCGATGCTGTCCATCGGCCGCTACCAGCCCGGTGACCTGGTGGTGATCGTCGCCGGCTCGCCGCCTGGCACGGTCGGCTCGACCAACCTCATCCGGGTGCACCGGCTGGGCGAGGAAGACCACGCCTGAGCATCGCCTCGACGGTGCGGGCACCGTCGAGATGTGGTGGGGTGAACGGGTGACAGAGGCGGCACGGATCGCGGCGGCCGATCCCAGCGCGCGGTTGGCGCCGGACGTACCGGTCGCGCCGGACGGCGTGCCCTACGGCCAACCGGTGCTGGACCGGCTGATCGCCCTGCTTGACCTGGAGCGGATCGAGGAGAACATCTTCCGAGGGGTCAGCCCCGCGGAATCCCCGGTCCGGGTCTTCGGCGGGCAGGTGGCCGGCCAGGCCCTGGTCGCCGCCGGCCGGACCGTGCCACCGGAGCGGCGGGTGCACTCGCTGCACGCCTACTTCATCCG
>CAJCJE010000139.1 GCA_903970565.1 Candidatus Melainabacteria bacterium
CCGGTCGGGGGCGGCCTCGGTGTAGCTGGCCCCGCCGCCGCCGTGACAGTGGATGTCCACGAAGCCCGGCACCAGCCAACTGCCGGCGAGGTCGATCTCCTCCACCCCGGCTGCGGCGCGATCCGGTTCGCCCGACCCGACCTCGGCGATCGTGCCGTCGTCGGCGATGCCGACCCAGCCGTCGGCCACGATCCCGCTCTCGGTCACCACCCGACCGCCGCGCAGCACAAGACTCATCCCGCCACCTCCGATAGCGACGCCGTCCACCGTTGCAGCGCGAGGAATCCCGCGCCGAGGCAACCGGCCTCGTCGCCCAGTTCGGCAATGCGCAGCTGCGGCCGGCGCTGGAAGGTCAGCAGTCCGTCGAGGCGTTGCGCGAGCGGATCGGTCAGCGCGGCACCGGCCATCGCGAGGCCGCCGCCGAGCACCACCCGTTCCGGGCCGAGCAGCGTGGCCAGCACCGCGACGCCCCTGGCCAGTCCGTCCAGCGCGTCCGTCCACACCTGCGCCGCGTCGGCGTCGCCGCCCTTCGCCGCGGCCAGCACCTCCGCCGCCCCGGCGATGTGCCGGCCGACCCGGTTGCCATAGCGGCGGGCGATGGCGCCGGTCGAGGCGATCGCCTCCAGGCAGCCGGTGCGCCCGCAGCCGCAGGGCTCGTGGTGGCCGATGTCGACGTGCCCGATCTCCCCGGCGTAGCCGCCGCCGGTGCGCGGTTCGCCGTCCATGATCAGCGCGGCGGCGATGCCGGTGCCGATCGGCATGACCACCACGTCCCGCGCCCCCCTCGCCGCCCCCATCCGGTGTTCGGCGAGGCCACCCGCGCCGACGTCGTGGCCGAACACGACCGGCAGATCGATGGCCGCGCCGAGGGCTGTCGCAAATGGGAAGTCGCGCCAGCCGAGATTGGCCGAGAACACCCCGATTCCCGCGTCGACGACGCCGGGCACCACCACGCCGACCGCGTCGATGCCGCCGGTCGGGCTCTGCGCGCCGAGTTCGGCGACCAGTTGCGCGACGGTTGCCACGATGCCCTGCGCGGTCGACTCCCCGTCCGAAGCTCTCGGTGTCGGTCTGCGCAGTCGGGTGAGCACGCTCAACTCGGCAGGCTGCGCCGCGTCCGCGCTCAGCAGGGCGCTCTTGATGTCCGTGCCGCCGACGTCGACCGCCAGCAGCGTCCCCTTGCTCGCCACGAACAGATCTTGCGCCATCGAACCCGGCCTGGTCTATACCAATGGCGCAATCTGTCCGGGTATCAGCCAGCTGGCTGAACCAATCGAACGCTGCGTGAATACTGACTCAACCGCGCGCGATCGCGCAGTACCGATCACCGCGAGCACGCCGTCGGCCTGCCGGACCGGCGTTCAGGCCTGAGTGGACATGATCTTCTGGAGGGCTTCCAGCGCGCGACTCGCGGTGGACTTGACCGTCCCCTTGGAAATCCCGGTGGCCTCGGCGATCTCGGTCTCGGTGAGATTGCCGTAGTAGCGCAGCACCAGCACCTCGCGCTGCCGGGGCGGCAGCTGGGACAGTGCCTTGACAACCGCCTGGTGTTCGGCGGTCAGCATCGCCATGCTCTCCGCGGAGCGCGCGTTGGCCACGTGCGGCGGGGTGTACTCGCGGGCGGTCTTGCGCCGGCGCAGCACGCTGCGCGACCCGTTCACCACCGAGGTACGCAGGTAGCCGACGGCGGCGGCGGCATCCCGCAGGTTGCGCCAGTTGCGGTGCAGCGCGGTGAACGCCTCCTGGACCACGTCCTCGGCGGTCGCCGGCTCGTCGACCAGCAGCAGCGCCAGTCGGATCAGCCGCATCCGCTGGGTCTTGTAGAGATCCTCCAGGCTCAGCGGCGCGGTCGGCTCCTTCGTCGCGCCACCGTCGAGCACGCGCAGATGGCCGAGCGTCTGTTCGACGCTGCGCATCGCGCGGCCGGTGACACCGGTACCGGCCGGGTTCTCTTCGATACTGGACAAAGGAGCCTCCTCCCGAGAAACCGTACCGGGTGGCTCCGCCGGAGGCAGCGGCGGCGGGCGGGGATTTGCCCGATGTGGCACCGTTGTGGCCCCGGACCGTCGATTGTTCGACCGACCGGTCTGGTTGGCCGGCTCAGCTCTGTTCGACCGGCTCAGCTCTGGTTGATCGGCGCGTCGCGCCCGGCCCCGGCGTTCATCGCCGCGGCCCCGCCTGGGCCGACCGGCGCGGACGCCGCGGCTCCCCTGGCCCGGACGTCGGCCAGCGCCGCCGCGTCCGCCTTGGGCACCAGGCGGTTCGCGGAGAACTCCACCACCGGGGGCAGCAGCGCGCGAACCAGCTTCACCAGCAGCAGCCCGGCCGGGATGTGGATCGTCCTGGCCCGTTTGGCGATCCCGGCCACGAAGGCGTCCACCGCGACCGACAGCGGATAGGTCTTGCCCAGCGGTCCCGGCATCGACCCGCGCAGCGGGCCGAACACCGGGTGCTCGTCGGCGCTGTTGACCAGGTCGGTGGAGATCCAGGTCGGATGCGCGACCCCGACCGCGACCCCGAAGTGCCGCACCTCCGCGCGCAGGGTGTTGCCGAAGGCCTCCACCCCGGCCTTGGCCGCGTTGTACGGCGCGTTGCCGGGGATGTGCACGACCGCGGCCATCGAGGACACGATCAGGCAGTAGCCGCGCGAGGAGATCAGGTGCGGCAGGCAGACCCGCACGGTCCGCCAGACGCCGAGCAGGTCGACCTCGATCACCTTCTCGAACGCGGCCGGATCGATCGACCGGATGAACCCGGCCGCGGCGATGCCCGCATTGGCCATCACCACGTCGATCCGGCCGTAGCGCTGCGCGATGCCGGCGACC
>CAJCJE010000140.1 GCA_903970565.1 Candidatus Melainabacteria bacterium
CATCATGCTGCACGTCGAGCAGCTGTATCTGCACTGCGCGAAGGCCTTCCTGCGCTCCTCGCTGTGGGAGCCGCACACCTGGCCGGAGCGCGGCAGCCTGCCGACGATGGGCCGGATGCTCAAAGACCAGATCGGGTTGACCGCCTCGGTCGAGGAACTCGACGCGGGCCTGGACGAGGGCTCCCGGAACCGGCAGTACTGACCGGGCACACGATCGGCCGGTCATCGGAGTCTGGTCCGGCTCGTGCGAAGATCGGATCATGCCAGGACGTGAACTGACCCCGGACGAACTGCTGACGACCACCAGAACGGTCCGCAAACGACTGGATCTCGACCGGCCGGTACCGATGGAACTGATCCGGGAGTGCCTTGAGATCGCCCTCCAGGCGCCCTCCGGCAGCAACCTGCAGACCTGGCACTGGCTGGTGCTGACCGACCCGGACCAGCGGGCCGCCATCGGCGAGCTGTACCGCCGCGCGGTGGAGAACTACCTGGCCTCGGCTGGTGCGGCCGGCAAACTGTTCGCCGACGATCCGCAGCGGTCCAAGGTGCAGACCCGCGTCGGCGACAGCGTCGCCTACCTCGGCGACAGGATGGGCCAGGTCCCGGTGCTGGTCATTCCCTGTCTGACCGTCGACACGTTGCCCGAGGGCAACCAGGCCGGCCTGTGGGGATCGCTGCTGCCGGCGGTCTGGAGCTTCATGCTCGCCGCCCGCGCGCGGGGTCTCGGCACCGCCTGGACGACCTTGCACATGCAGTACGAGCAGGAAGCCCAGGAGATCCTCGGCCTGCCGGCGAACGTACGCCAGGCCGCGCTGATCCCCACCGCGTTCACCATCGGCACCGACTTCAAGCCGGCCCCACGGCAGCCGCTGGAGGATGTCCTGCACCTCGACCGCTGGTGAGGCCGTGAGCCGCCGATCGGCGGCCGGGAGGGCCGGGCTACCCGTTCCGCTCCGATTCGCGCGGACGATCGGGCGACCGATCGAGGCGAAGGTGATCGACTGCGCGCGTCAGTCCTGCCGGTCCCGCCACCAGGCCCTATCCTCGGTTGATCCACCGGCGAACCCTGTTTCGCGAACGAGTAGTGCGATGAGCGGAGGCGCGCGTGCAGGACGAGCACGACCCGGCGTCCCAGCCCGTCCTCTCCGGCGCCGAGGCACTGATCGGCCGAGCGGGTCAGGCCGTGGGCTGGCTGGCCAGGACCGTTTGGCGGGTGACCCGCGCCCTGCCCGGCGGCGAGATCGCCGAGGAGCAGCTGCGCCGGCTGGAGAAGGTCGCCGTACACGAGATCCGCCGCCGCCTCGAACCCGCCGACACCACCCCCGGCTTCGCCTGGCGGCCACTGGGCTCCGCCGCCCTGGACCCCGGGGTCGGCCGCGCCACCCTCGGCGACCACGAGCTGGTCACCCTGGTCCGCCCGATGAACGGCCACGTCGAACCGTTGCGCGCCGGCATGGCCGAACTGCTCAACCGCTCCGCGAACTCCGACGCCGAAGCCAGCAGGGAACTGCTCTACACCACGATCCTGCGCCAACTGGTGCCCGACGAGGCCCGGATCATCGCCGCCCTCGCCGACGGCGTCGCCCGCCCGCTGATCCACGTCGCCGAGCGCAACGCCATCGGCGCCACCCAGCGCACCGTGCTGGCCAACGCCTCCACGGTCGGCAAGAACGCCGGCGTGGCCACCCCCGCCTTCGGGCCGATCTACCTCACCCGGCTGCACCGGCTCGGCCTCGTCGACATCGGCGAGGAGGACCCCGCACTGTCCGATCAGTACGACATCCTGCTCACCGACCAGGCCGTGCGCGCCGCGGCGGCGCAGGCCAAGCGGGCCAGATTCCTCCGGCACACGGTGCTGATCTCGTCCTTCGGCAAGGAGTTCTGGGCCGAGTGCGACCCGACCATCGGCGGCCAGCGCCGTCAGATCTCACCCTGATCGGGCTTCCGTCAAGCCTGCCAGCTCGTAATATGTGACAGAGTTCACGGTGTTTGACTGCCGAGTAGGTTCGCTGGGCGAGGGGTGGGTGAGATGGGCGCGATCCTCGCCGATGTCGGTCGGCACTGGTACGTCTACCTGTCGATCCCGATCATGGCCGCGATCATCGGCTACGTCACCAAGCTCGTCGCCATTCGGATGATGTTCCGGCCGCTGAACTTCGTCGGCGTCAAACCGTTGGGCTGGCAGGGGATTGTGCCCAAACGCGCGGCCCGGATGGCCGCCATCGCCTGCGACACCATGACCGAGCAGCTGGTCAAGCCGAGCGACGTACTGCGCAGGCTCGACCCGGAGCTGATCGCCAAGGAGATCCAGGGACCGCTGCGCGAGGTCGCCGCCGAACTGACCGAGGAGGTCGCGGCCGAGTTCCAACCGGGCTTGTGGGAGTCCCTGCCGGAGTCGGTCCGCCGCCTGGTCATCCGCCGGGTCCAGGCCGAGACGCCGCGACTGCTCGCGGCCATGTTGCAGACCGTCCAGGACAACGTCGAATCCGTCTTCGACCTGCGCGACATGGTGATCACCAACCTGGTTCGGGACAAGGCCCTGCTCAACCGGATCTTCACCGAGGCAGGGCACCGCGAGTTCCAGTTCATCGCCCGCGCCGGCCTGCTGTTCGGCGCCGTGATCGGCGTGATCCAGATGGTCGCCTGGGCGCTGTTCAAGCAGCCGCTCATCATGCCGTTCTTCGGTGTGATCACCGGCTGGTTCACCGACTGGCTCGCGCTGCGGATGATCTTCCGCCCCCTACGGCCCACCCGCTACCTCGGCATGCTCACCTGGCAGGGCATGTTCCTGCGTCGTCGCGACGAGGTCTCCGAGTCCTACGCGACCCTGATCGCCGAGGAGGTCATCACCCCGCACAAGGTCATCGAGGCCGTCCTGCGCGGCCCTCTCGCCGACCGCCTGTTCGCGATGATGCAACGCGAGGTCGAACAGGTCATCGACCGCCAGACCCGGTTCGCCCGGCCGTTCGTCCGGCTGGCCATCGGCAGTACCCGCTACCTGGAGATGAAGCACGCCATCGCCGACAAGGTGTTGGACCGGATGCCGGAAACCCTCGACTACATCGCCGACTACGCCAAGGACGCGATGGACATCCGCAACCTGCTGATCGCCAAGATGCGCGAGCTGACCGCCGAGGAGTTCGAGAACCTGCTCCGCCCGGCCTTCCAGCAGGACGAGTGGATACTGATCACCTGCGGCGCGATCCTCGGCGGCGTCGTCGGTGAACTCCAGTCCCTGATCCTGGAACGCTTCGCCCACTGAGCGTCCGGCGGACGGTCGCCCTGCTTGTCGTCCAGCCGCCGTTGCACGGCGAGGCCGACGTCGACGTCGAACTGCTGTCAGTGTTGGAAAGTCCTTGCCGCCGCAAGGAAAGCGTCGTTCTCGTGCGGGTCGCCGATGGTCACCCGCGCGCCGTCGCCGTCGCCACCGGTGACGAACGCCCGCACGATCACCCTGTGGTCCATGCAGTGCTCGTTGAACGCCTGGGTCCGCTCGCCCAGCGGCAGCCAGACGAAATTCGCCTGTGTCGGCGGCACCTGGTAACCCATGCCGAGCAGTTCGTCGCGGACCCGGTAGCGCTCGGCCACGATGGCCTTGCACCGCTGCATCAGCTCGTCCTCGGCATCCAGCGAGGCTATCGCGGCGGTCTGCGCGAGTGAGTTCACCGAGAACGGCACGAACACCTTGCGCAGCGCCTCGGTGACCGGTTCCGGCGCGATGCAGTAGCCCACCCGCAGCCCGGCCAGCCCGTAGGCCTTGGAGAAGGTGCGCAGCACCGCGACATTGCCGTGTCCCCGCGCCCAGGCCTCGGTCGTCACCGCGACGCCGTCGTGGACCTCCGGGTCGTCGACGAACTCCCGGTACGCCTCGTCGATGATGATCAGTACGTCCCTGGGCGCCGCGTCGATGAACCCGCGCAGCTCGGCGCCGGTCAGCGCGGTCCCGGTCGGGTTGTTCGGGGTGCACACGAACACCAGCCGCGTCGCCGGAGTGATCGCGGCGAGCATGGCGTCGAGGTCGAGCCGGTGGTCGGCGGTCAACGGCACCGGCACCCTGGTCGCCCCGACCACGTGGATCTGCGTCGGGTACGCCTCGAACGACCGCCAGGGGAACACCACCTCGGCCTGCGCGGTGCAGGTCACCTGGACGAGCTGCTGGCACAACGACACCGACCCGCAACCGAGGGCGACCTGACTGGTCTCCACGCCGAATCGCCGCGCCAGCCGCTCGGTCAACGCGCCCGCCCCGCTGTCCGGGTAGCGGTTGATCTCGGCGCCGGCCGCCGCCAGCTTCTCCCGCACGCTGGGCAGAGGCCCCGCGGCGACCTCGTTGCTGGCCAGTTTGATCGCGCCAGGCACGTTGCGGCCCGGAACGTAGGGGGCAAGCTGGTCGAGGTCGGCCCGGATGAGTGCGGTCATCGTCGGTCTCCTGCTCAGTGGGACGTCGTCGGCTGGCCAGGCGGTTATCAGCCAACCTACCTATTATCCATCGACATCGGCACCAGCCCTCCCACGTAGCCGCGTACCCCTGATGCTCGGCGGCGTCGACGCGGGTTCGCCGCGTTTCGGGTCAATATGGGTTTCCTGTCAGTTCGTGGCGTCACGTTGACTTGCGTTCACCCTCGCGTGGTTGGCTGGTGACATGACCCAGACCCGAACCGAGCGCATCGAGCTGACCGACGGCCGATCCTTACGGCTGACGGTCGCCGAGCCGGACAACGCCGTCCGAGGCGGTCTTGTGGTACTGCACGAAGCCCGCGGCGTGACCGACGTCGTGCGCGGACTGGTATCAAGCCTCGCCGATGAGGGCTGGCTCGCCGTCGCCCCGCACCTCTACCGCGGCGAGGACGCGGACGAGTTCGACGGCGCGGCCGTCGAAGCACGGCTGAAGGCCCTGGACGGCGAATCGGTGCTCGCCGACACCGACGCCGCCGCGATGTGGCTGGCCCAGCGCGGCGTGGCCGCCGACCGGACCGGCGTGATCGGGTTCGACCTCGGTGGCACCGTCGCCCTCGTCGTCGCATCCCACCGAACCGTTGCCGCCGCGGTCAGCGTGGCCGGTGGCGGCATCATCGAACCCCTGGCCGAGGGCCTGCCCGCCCTGGTCGAAGTGGTCGGCGAGCTGACCTGCCCCTGGCTGGGCCTCTACGGCGACCAGGACCAGGCCATCCCGGTCGAGGAGGTCGAAAAGCTCCGCGACGCCGCCGCGCACGCCGAGGTCGCCACCGACGTGGTCCGCTTCGCCGAGGCCAACAACCGCTTCGACACCAACCCGGACGCCTCCTTCGAGGCTTGGCAGCGCACCCTCAACTGGTTCGACATGCACCTGCGCTGACCAGCCGTCCGCACTGACCGGACCGCGCACCCTCGCGCCAGGCGCACGCTTGCGCACGATAGTGGCAGACCCGGCCTGTCGCACCCGGCCCCGGATGGCGCCCCGCCGTCCGGGGCCGGCGCATGTCCGGATTGCCCGGTCCGGCGCGGGGTTGCCAGACCAGCGGCTGACACGCGGCGGCGCCAATGACGACTTGCGGCTGATGCGCGCCGTCGCCGGCGCATGATTGGGTTTCGGTACCGGTTGTTTCAGGTCACCTTCAGGAAAAGTCATCCACCGTGAGTGGACGATCACAGAAGGCTGAATACTGTCGGAGGGCCGTGAAGGCAACGTCAGGGGTGATTCGGACGTCTGTCTGGATGCCCGACCAGGTGGACGAGCGGCACGATTCGGCGATCAGCTAGGAACAGGACATGACGGACGGTTCGGCCAGTGGCAACGAAGCCCTTGGCGTATCCGAGGCCCAACGGTGCGCTCCACCGGACCAGGCCCCGGTCGAAATCCAGGTATCGGCGATGGCCCAGCCCGAATCGCCGCAGGCCGCGCCGGGTCGCGAGTCGGCCGCCGTCGAGCCGCGACCCCGCTCCGCGTCGCGCGAACAATGTTCTCCACGGCAGATGTCCCATGCGTTCATCGCGATCGACTCGATGCCACGCACCCCCAACGGCAGGAAATGCGAAGTACCGGTGAAGAAGATCCTCTCCGACAGGTCGGAGGAGCGGGCGATCGGCTCCGACGCGCTGCGTGGCCCGGAGTCGCGCCCGGTAGTCGCACTCACGGGCGGCCAACTGATGAAGCCGCGGCTCACGGCCGTCCCGGCAGCCCGTGCGATGGATGGCGGCGATGACCGCCACCAGTAACAGCCCGTCCCAGACCACCAGACGCTGGCAGGACCGCGGTGATCTGGCCGTCCGGCTCATCTGCTGGTCGACCAGGCTCGTCGGCCTGCTCACCATCGGCGAGGTGATCTTCCTCAACCACCGCCGGCCGCGTCATCCCGTCGCCCTCCTGCTCGACCTCCCGATCGACGCCACCGTCGCCGCCGTCG
>CAJCJE010000141.1 GCA_903970565.1 Candidatus Melainabacteria bacterium
GGGACACACTGAGCGGCGACGCGATCCGGCGCCGGTTCCCGATCGACGGAGGATAGTCAGCGGTTCTGGTGCGGTGGCCGCAGGTAGCGGGTGGAGGCAACTCTCCACCCAGATCTACGGCGATCACCGCATGACGGCCACCGGCCGTGACCGTAACGTCGGCGTCGATCGAAAAACGAATGCGTCCGGCCGGCACCGAATTCGTGTCGCGGCTCGGGAATGCGTTCGAACCGTCCTTGTCGCCGGAACCGGGGAATTCGCCATGCGTGTCATCGTCGATCTGAATCGCTGTCAGAGTTACGGCCAGTGTGTGTTCGCCGCACCGGAGGTGTTCCGGTTTCGAGGCGCGGAGTCGCTGGAGTACGACCACGTGCCGGCCGCGGAGTTCGACCGGGCCGTTGAGCGCGCCGCGCTGGCCTGCCCGGTGCAGGCGATCACCCTCGGCCGTCACACCGAAGCCGTTACCGAAGCCGTTGCCGACGCCGACGCCGTTGCCGTGGAGGTGCGGTGATGAACCGGATCGTCATCGTCGGCGCGTCGCTGGCCGGGCTGCGCACCGCAGAGTCGTTGCGGGCCAACGGTTTCACCGGGGAACTGGTGTTGATCGGCGAGGAACCCCACGAGCCCTACGACCGGCCGCCACTGTCCAAGACGGTACTGTCCGGCTGGATCGGCACCGACCGGCTGCTGCTGCCCAGGACGCGGGAACTGAACGCCCGCTGGCTGCTCGGCGCCGCCGCGACCGGCCTGGACCTGGCCGCACGCGAGGTGCGGCTGGCCGATGGCCGCGCCGTGCGCTTCGACGGCCTCGTCATCGCGACCGGGGCAGGCGCGCGGCCGTGGCCGGTGCCGCGTGAGGCCGCGCTGCGCGGCGTGCACGTGCTGCGCGGCCGGGACGACGCCGACCGGCTGTGCGCCGATCTCGCCGAGAAGCCGCGTCGGGTGCTGGTCATCGGCGGTGGCTTCACCGGCTCCGAGGTCGCGTCGAGCTGTCACGATCTCGGCATCCCGGTCACGGTCACGCATCGCGGGGTCGCGCCGATGGCCGGTGCGCTCGGCAGCGTGGTCGGCACCGCCATCGGCGCGCGGCAGCGGGCCCGAGGGATCGACCTGCGAGTGAGTACCACGGTCACCTCGTTGGTGGGCGAGGAAAGACTCACCGGCGCTCGACTGTCCGATGGGGACGTTCTCGATGTCGACATCGTCGTGGTGGCCACCGGTTCGGTGCGCAACAACGGCTGGCTGGCCGGCAGCGGCCTGGCCGCCGACGGACGTGGCCTCGACTGCGACACCGCCTCCCGCGCGCTCGACGTGACCGGGGCGGTCGTGCCCGGCGTGTACGCGGTCGGCGACGTGGCGCGCTGGCGGCATCCGCACTTCGACGCGCCGCCGCAGTCGCTGGAGCACTGGGGCAACGCCGTCGACCAGGCCGAGGTCGCCGCACACAACCTCACTCACGCCAGCACCGACCCGCGGCACACCAGCGCGCTGCCGGCGTTCTGGTCCGACCAGTTCGGAATGAACATCAAGTCCGTCGGCCTGCCGCAGCTGGCCGACGAGGTCGTGCTCACCCAGGGCTGTTTCGAACGCGGCCCGTTCGTCGCCGCCTACGGCCGGCGCGGGAGCACCGTCGGCGCGGTCGCGGTCAACTCCCCGCGCGTCCTGGACGGCTACGCCGCCCTCGTCACCCAGCGAGCGGCGTTCCCGCCCGCGATCAACGCGACCGACTCGCCCGTCGCCAGGCCCGTTCCCGTCACCGTCTCAGGAGGAAAGCCATGACCAGCACCCGGTTCTACCCGGCCGCCGCCACCTACGGCAAGGTCCTCGACCACGCCAACCGGCACGACCCGTACCCGCTGTTCGCCGAACTGGCCCGCGAGCCCATCCAGCAGCTCGCCGAGCACGCCTGGCTGGTGACCCGGCACGAGGACATCACCGCGCTGCTGCGCGACCCCCGGCTCTCCGCGCAGAACGAGGCCGACCCGAGCGCGCCGACCGGTTCGGACGGCAAGCCCTTCCGTGGGCCGTTCCTCATGCAGGACCCGCCGCACCACGACACCCTGAGGGCCCAGACCATGCGCCAGTTCGTGCCGCGCATCCTCGGGATGCGCCCGCAGATCGAGGCGATGGTCGCGCGGCTGCTCGACGCGCACGCCGGCAAGGGCCCTGGCGAGTTCGACGTGGTGGCGTCGCTGGCCTACCCGCTGCCGGTGGGCGTGATCTGTGAACTGCTCGGCGTGCCGCCCGAGGAGGAGCCGGTCTTCCACGGCTTCGCCGGCCGGCTCACCCGTGCGCTCGACCCGGTCGAGTCGCTGACCGAGGCGGAGATCGCCGATCTGGAGGTGGCCCGCGCGCAGTGGCGCGCCTACCTGACGCCGATGATCCAGCAGCGCCATGCCAACCACGGCGACGATCTGATCTCCGGCCTGCTCGTCGACGGCGACCCGGCCGACCGGATGAACCTCATCGAGCTTGCTACCACACTCGGGATGCTGCTCATCGCCGGCCACGAGACCACGGTCAACCTCGTCGCCAACGGCACGCTCGCCCTGCTGCGCAACCTCGACGCGCTCGACCGGCTCCGCGCCGATCCCGACCTCGCGCCGGCCGTGGTCGAGGAGGTGCTGCGCTACGACCCGCCGGTGCAGCAGACCGGCCGGCGCGCCACCGCCGAGATCAAGATCGCCGGCCGGCTCATCCCAGCAGGTGACGAAGTCGAACTGCTGCTCGCCGCCGGCAACCGCGACCCGCTCCGGTTCACCGAGCCGGACCGGTTCTGGCCGGAACGGCCCAGCAACGCGCATCTGGCCTTCGGCGGCGGCGTGCACTACTGCCTCGGCGCCGCGCTCGCCCGGATCGAGGGGCAGGTCGCGCTGACCGCCATCGCGACCCGCCTGCGCAACCCGCGCCTGGTCCTCGACCCGCCGCCGTACCGGCCGAACATGCTGCTGCGTGGACCCTCGGAACTCCGGGTCGCCTACGACGACGTGACGGCCTGAACTGATGGGCACGACCGGGCGCGGCGGGTTCCGGTCAGGCTCACATCGGGGCCGCATCCTCCGGACGTCCGCCGGTCGACGGGCGCCGGACCCGGCAGCCACTGATGCCGACGGCGATCAACAGGACCCCGGTCAACACCAGGGTGACGGTCAGCAGGGCCATTCCGGCCGTGAGCAGCATCCCGTCGTTGGTCAAGCCGCCGGCCACCAGCAGCACCGCGCCGCAGGCACCGCCCGCCAGCCAGGCCAGCCAGGCCCGGTGGGGCAGCGCGGGCCCGGCGTCGGCCACGTCCAGCCTCTTCGACAGACCGACCAGTTGCGGCTCTCTGGCCAGCTCAGCCGTTAGTTGTTGCCATCGGTGCTGTTCGTCATCGGACAACATCCTCGTCTGACCCCGTTCCTGGCCGTGTCGGCCGCGCCACCACGTTGTGGCGCGGCGCGGGTGCTGCTACTCCTGCCGCATCGCGCGCCGGATCTGCTCCAGCCGGTCCCGGCCGGCCTGCTGACGTGCGGTGAACTCGTCGTCGAGCGAGGCAGCCGCCGGCGTGTCCCCGGCCAACTCGGCCGCGCCGACCGAGATGCCGAACCGGCCCTCGATCTGGTCCCGGACGTAGTCGAACGTGGGCACGCCGTCGTCGGTGTAGTCCACGGCCAGGGCCGGGGGCGCCATCGGCGTGATCGATGCCGGCAGGGCCACCGCACCGGCGTCCTCGACCACCTCACCCTCGATGGTCTCCTCCTCGGGCGACTGGCTCATCATCGGCTCCTTCCGGTCCCTGCTGGCGCCATTGTGCCCGCGTCGCCGCGTGCCGCTGTAGTTCGGGCGCGCGCCCGGGGCGG
>CAJCJE010000142.1 GCA_903970565.1 Candidatus Melainabacteria bacterium
CATCGTGCCGAGCACCGCACAGGACCCCGGCGGCGGCGCCGTCCTGGCCGCCCTGTCCCCGCACGCCACGAAGACGAACACGACGACGAACGCCCGACCGAGCACCACGACGAACGCCCGAACGAACGCCATGACGAACAAGGAGACCTCGGGATGACCCTGACCAACGCCCAGTATCGGCTCGCCGCCCGACCGGTCGGCCTGCCGACGGACTCGGACTGGCAGTACACCGAGGAACCCGTGGCCGAGGCCGGCGACGGCGAGTTCCGCGTTCAGGTCGACTACCTGTCGCTGGACCCGGCGATGCGGACCTGGATGAACGCCGGTCGCTCCTACATCGCGCCGGTCGAGATCGGCGCGGTGATGCGCGCCGCCGGTATCGGCACGGTCATCGACTCCCGGCATCCCGACTTCGCGGTCGGCCAGACCGTGTCCGGGGTGTTCGGCGTGCAACGCTACGCGATCTCCAACGGTAGCGACGTGTCCGTTGTGGACACCGGGCTGGCGCCCGCGCCGGTGCATCTCGGCGCGCTCGGGATCAGCGGTATCACCGCGTACTTCGGCCTGCTGGACGTCGGCAAGCCGCTGCCCGGCCAGACCGTCGTGGTGTCGGCGGCGGCCGGCTCGGTCGGCAGCATCGTCGGCCAGATCGCCAGGATCAAGGGCTGCCGGGTGATCGGCATCGCCGGCGGCGCGGACAAGTGCAAGGTCCTGGTCGATGAACTCGGTTTCGACGCGGCCATCGACTACAAGGCCGAGGACGTCCGCGCGCGGCTGCGCACCCACGCCCCGGACGGCGTCGACGTGTTCTTCGACAACGTCGGTGGCCCGGTCCTGGAGGCCGTGCTGGCCCGACTGGCGCGCGGCGCGAGGGTGGTGCTCAGCGGCGCGGTGTCGCAGTACAACACGACCCAGTCGCCGCGTGGACCGGCGAACTACATGCAACTGCTGGTCCAGCGCGCGTCGATGATCGGTTTCGTGGTCTTCGACTACGCCGCCCGCTACCCCGAGGCCGTCACCGAACTGGCCGGCTGGCTGCGGGACGGGTCGCTGCTGGCCCGCGACCACATCGTGCCGGGCGGGATCGCGCAGTTCCCCGACGCCCTGCTCAAGCTGTTCACCGGGGAGAACACCGGCAAACTCATCCTGGCGTTGTGAGAGGGTCGTGCCGGCCCCCGAGGGTTTCGAGCACCGCTTCGAGGCGGATTCGGTCGGCCGCGCGCTGGCACTGGTGGGGGAGCGGTGGAGTCTGCTGATCCTGCGCGAGACCTTCTTCGGCGTGCGGCGCTACGGCGAGTTCGCGCGGAACCTCTCGATTCCCCGCCCGACGCTGTCCGCGCGCCTGAAGACCCTCGTGCGGGCCGGGGTGCTCGACCGCGTCCGCTACGCCGAGGACCCCGACCGGCACGAGTACCGGCTCACTCACGCCGGCCGGGATCTCTTTCCGGCGATCGTGATCCTGACGCGCTGGGGTGACAAGTATCTCGCGGGTGAGGAGGGGCCGCCGATCGTGTTGCGGCACAACGACTGCGGCGAACTTGCCGAGTCCTATGTGGCCTGTCGGCACTGCGGTGGCGAGGTCGGTGTCGACAGGGTCACCCCGGAGCCGGGCCCGGCTTTCCGGCGGGGGTCCGGCCCGGACTCCTGACCGGGTTCAGATCTGCGCCAGGACGGGCGTCGAGGAAGGAACTCGACGCCCGTCCTGACCTCGGGCCCGCGCCGGTATCGGCCGGAACATCCGGTGCGCGCCGCTCGTTGACCGGCTACTCGGAGCCCACCCGAAACGCCTGCCGCACCCGGACGCACTGGAGAGCCCATGACCCTCGTCCGGCCGGCCTCGGGAAGCAGTCCCATCCGGCGGATCACGCTCGTCCCGCGCACCCACTTCGACCTGGCCTGGTGGGCGAAGTGGACCATTTTCCGGCACATGTTCGAGGGGAACTTCGCGGCCATCGTCGGCGCGCTGGGGCAGGACGCCGAACTCAGGTTCACCCTGGACAGCCAGACCGAGTTGGCGTTGTGGTGGCTGGAGGGGACCGAACTGCCCAGCCGGCGCCAGGAACGCTACGACCGGCTGGTGCGGCTGGTGGACTCCGGGCAGTTGCAGATCGGGCCGGGGATGGTCCTGCCGGACATGTTCCTCACCGATCCGGAACTGGTCGTCGACAACCTGCTGCTCGGCGAGCGGATCGGCCGGGAACTGCGCGTGCCGCGCGCGGTCGGCATCGACTGGTCGGACATCTTCGGCTACCCGGCCGAACTACCGAAGCTGCTGGGCGACTTCGGCCATCGGATGGTGTTCCTGTCCCGTGGCGTACCACCCGAGATGGCCGGGGAGCCGGCCTTCTGGTGGCAGGCCGGCGACGGCAGCCGGGTGCTGGTCGTCGTCCAGTTGGGCGGCTACGACTCGGGGCGCCGCTTCGGCGAGACCGTGCGGCGGTCGGTCGCGCTCGTCGGCCGGTTCGCGGCCCGGCACGGCGAAGCGCTGCACCGGGTCGGCATGGACGACCTGCTGGTGTACGTGGGCACCGACCATTCGGGTATACGGGCGAACCTGGCCGAGCACGTGCGCGCCTGCCGCGCGGCGTACCCGCAGTTCGAGTTCCGGCTCGCCACCAACGAGGAGTACGCCCGCGACCTGCCGATCCAGCGGCTGCGGCTGAAGACCTGGACGGGTGAACTGACCGGCACGGTCACCATCGACCGGCCGATCCTGCGGGGCGTCAGCTCCAGCCGGATGTACCTCAAACAGGCCAACGAGCGGATCGTGCGGCTACTGCGCCAGGCCGAACGGGCCTGCGCGCTGGCCGTGCTGAGGCGCGGGCCGGCGTTCGAGTATCCGAGGGAGGCGTTCACCCACCTCACCCGGCGGCTGCTGGTGTTGCAGTCGCACGACGCGCTGACCGGGTGCGGGGTCGACGCGGTCGGCCGGGACCTGCTCGCCGCCTACGACGATCTGGAGGTGCTGGCCAACCGGCTGCGGCAGGAGGCGTTCGGTGCGCTCGCCGGTCGGCCCGCCGCCTACGGCAACGGCTTCCAGTACGGCGTGCCGCCGAGCAGACGTTTCAGCCTGTGGAATCCACTGCCCTATCCCACCGCGCAGGTGGCCGTGCTGGACCTACCGGCCGAACTGCACGGCAACGGCGCGCTGCGCGCGCTCGTCGACGGCCGGCCGCGCCCCCTCCAACGGCTGGGCGCCGACACGGCGGCCCTCGCGGTCGAGCTGAGCGGATTCGGCAGCGCCACGGTGGAACTGGTCCGCCGACGGCCCTGGCCGGCCGGGCCGTCCCGGCCGAGCAACGGCCGGAGCATCGACAACGGCCTGGTCCGGGTCCGCGCGGCGGCCAACGGCACGGTCACCGTGACCGACCTGCGCACCGGCAACGAGGTCGGCGGGCTGTTGCGCTTGCAGAGCATCGGGGACCGGGGCGACCTGTACAACTTCGACGCCTCCGGCGAACTCACCAGCACGCTCGGCGAGCACGCCACCATTCGCTGCCGGCAGCGTGGTCCGCTGGTCTGGGAACTGGAGATCCGTACCCGGCTTCGGTTGCCCGGCGGTCTCGATCCGGCCATGCCGCACCAGTGGCTGCGCTGGGCCAAGATCGGCATCGACTGGGCGGTGCCCAGGGCACGGCTGCCGCGCTGGCTGACCTGGCGGGAACGAACCCGGCCGCAGGGTCCTGAGGTGCTGGTCGACCTCCGCACCACGATGCGGCTGACCGCCGGCAGCCCCACCGTGGACTGTGTGACCACTGTGGACAATCGTGCCAGGGACCATCGGCTGCGAGTGGTGTTCCCGGTGGGGGAGCGGGTCGAGCACAGTCGGGCGGAGAGCACCTTCGGTGTCCAGACGCACCCGATCCGGCGCGGCGACCCGGACTGGAAGGCCAGGACCACCTGGATGGAGGAGCCGTTCAACGACCACGTCACCCAGGGCTGGGTCGCGGCGGGCCGGATCGCGGTGTTCGGTCGTGGCCTGCCCGAGTTCGAGGTGGTCGATTCCGGCTCCGATGGGGTGGCGTCGAGCGAGATCGAACTGACCCTGTTGCGCTGTGTCGGCCGGCTGAGCAAGGACAACCTGACCTCTCGGCGCGGCGGCGCCGGACCGGGCGAACCCACGCCCGAGGCCCAGTGCCAGGGCGAGCACCGCTTCTCCTACGCTTTCACCCTCGACCAGGGCGCGGACGAGATCGACTGGGTCCGGCGGGCGCAGGCCTGGCGCGGCGGACTCGTGGTCGGCCCGGCGGAACTGGACACCAACGGCATTCTCGAATGCCACGACGAGGCCACCGTGTTCTCCGCGTTCAGGGGCGCCGAGGACGGCGCCGGCGTGGTCTACCGGGCCTGGGCCGGCGGTGAACCGGCCCGGCTGGCACTCACCGGCCGGTTCACCGAAAGCCGGCGGGTCACCCTGCGCGAGGACCCGGCGCCGCGGGAGGGGTTGGAACTGGCGCCCCGGCAGACGGCCACCGTGCGGTTGACCAACCAGCCGTGCGGTTGACCAGGTAATCGGGCCGTACCAGGGAGTCGGGCGGTTGACAAGGTAGTCGGATCGCGGGGACCGGCGCCGGCCGGTGTGTCGCCGGCCACGACGCGGCGCCAGGCGACGATCGGCACTCGGTGTCCTACGGTGGAGACACATCCTCGGAAAGGAACCCATCGTGTCTGACCTGTACGCGAACGCGACCAAGTTCTACCTCGACGGCAAATGGGTCGAGCCGGCCACGGCCGCCGTGCTCGATGTGCTCAACCCGGCGACCGAGCAGGTCATTACCCAGGTCGCGATGGGCAGCGTGCAGGACACGAATCTGGCCGTGGCCGCCGCGAAGGCCGCGTTCCCGGCCTGGTCGCAGACCAGCCGCGAGGAACGGCTGCGCCTGTTGGAGGCCATCGTCGCGGCCTACCAGAACCGGATGGCCGACCTGGCCGCCACGGTCACCGCCGAGATGGGCGCGCCGAGCAAGTTCGCGGCCCGCGCCCAGGTACCGGCCGGGCTCGGACACCTGCTCAAGGCCGTCGACATCCTCCGCGACTACCCGTTCAAACAGGTCCACGGCACGACCGTGCTGCTGCGCGAGCCGGCCGGGGTGTGCGCGCTGATCACGCCGTGGAACTGGCCGCTCAACCAGATCATGTGCAAGATCGCGCCCGCGCTGGCCACCGGCTGCACTATGGTGCTCAAGCCCAGCGAGGTCGCGCCGCTGGACGCGATCCTGGTCGCCGAGATCCTGGATGAGGCGGGCGTGCCGGCCGGGGTGTTCAACCTGGTGAACGGCGACGGCGCGACCGTCGGCGCGACGCTGTCCGCGCACCCGGACGTCGACATGGTCTCCTTCACCGGATCGACCAGGGCCGGCGTGCAGGTCAGCAAGAACGCGGCCGACACGGTCAAGCGGGTCTCGCTGGAGCTGGGCGGCAAGTCGGCGAACATCGTGCTCTCCGACGCCGATCTGACCAAGGCGGCCGGCGTCGCGCTGGCCGGCTGCTTCACCAACACCGGCCAGAGCTGCAACGCGACCACCCGGCTGCTGGTGCAGGCCGATCAGCACGACGAACTGGTCGCGCTGATCAAGGACGCGGCCGGCGCCTACACCACCGGCGACCCGCAGGCGCCGCAGACCCGGCTCGGGCCGGTGGTCAGCAAGACCCAGTTCGACCGGGTGCAGGACCTGATCAAAGCCGGCCTCGACGAGGGCGCCGAGGCGCTGGTCGGCGGGCCCGGCCTGCCGGAGGGCATCGACAGGGGCTACTACGTGCGGCCCACGGTGTTCGTCGGGGTACGGCCGGAGATGCGGATCGCCCGTGAGGAGATCTTCGGGCCGGTGCTGTCGGTGATTTCCTACACCGACGAGGAGGATGCCATCCGGATCGCCAACGACAGCCAGTACGGACTCGGCGGCGCGGTCCAGTCGGCCGACCTGGAGCGCGCCTTCCGGGTGGCCTCCCGGATTCGCACCGGCATGGTCGGCCTCAACGGCGCGGGCCCGGACAACGCGGCCCCCTTCGGCGGCTACAAGCAGTCCGGCAACGGTCGGGAGTGGGGCCAGTTCGGCTTCGACGAGTTCACCGAGGTCAAGGCCGTTATGGGCGTGCCGGCCGGCTGAGGCTAGCTGAGCGGACGCGGCAAGGGCGATCCGGGCTGCTGGCTCGGATCGCCCTCGCCGCGTTTCGCGGCACCCGCCGAGCAATCCGAAACCCGACAGGGCCCGAATGCCCGAGTGAAGTGGGATTGCACCGCGAACCGGATCTGTCGCGGACGGCGAATCCTTTCGACACCGACGGACTTTCGGCATTATCGGCTCGACACAGTTCCGGAATTATGTGCCGGACAATGGCGGAACTCGCGAGTTCCATTTATCGCGAAGTGGTGAGCCGGATGCCGATAGGTACGCTTCTGTTGTGCTTGAGCAGGTGTTCGATCCGGACGCGATGCCGGTCAGCGCGTACTGGTGGACCCCACGGATGACATGGCAGGTATGCGGGTGAGTGGATCTCGGGTGGTTTCGCTTGGTCATTACCAACCGTCCCGGTTGGTGACCAATCAGGAACTGAGTGCGTCGCTGGGTACCTCGGACGAATGGATTTCCGAACGAATCGGGGTGCGCACCCGCCGGATCGCCGCCGCGGACGAGTCCGTTGCGGACATGGCGTCGGCTGCCGCCGCGAAGGCGCTGTCCGAATCCGGGTTCGAGGCCGCCAGCATCGACCTGGTCGTGGTGGCCACCTGCACCGCGCTGGACCGAATGCCCAATGTGGCCGCTCGCGTCGCCGAGCGGATCGGCATCACCGCGCCGGGCGTGTTCGACCTCAACGCGGCCTGCTCGGGTTTCTCCACCGCGCTGGCCACCGCCGACCACGCGATCCGCGCGGGTGCCAGCAGCAGGGCGATCGTGATTGGCGTCGACAAGATGAGTGACTTCCTGGACTGGCAGGACCGCTCCAGCGCGGTGATCTTCGGTGACGGGGCCGGCGCGGCGGTCGTCGAGGCGGCCCCGGCCGGCACCCCGGCCGGGATCGGCCCGGTCGTCTGGGGATCGGACCCGGCCGGCGCCGACCGGATCACTATGGCCGCCGACCGGCCGGACGGTGCCCAGCCGCTGTTCCGGCAGGAGGGGCAGGCGGTGTTCCGCTGGGCGACCACCGCGCTGGCTCCGGTCGCGCTGCTGGCCTGCCAGCGAGCCGGGGTCGCGCCGGCCCAACTGGGCGGCATCGTCACCCACCAGGCCAACCTGCGCATCATCAACTCGATCGCCGGCAAGATCGGCGCGACCGACGCGGTGCTCGCCACCGATCTCGTCGAATCCGGCAACACCTCGGCGGCGAGCATCCCGCTGGCGTTGTCCAAACTGGTCGAACAGCGCCGCATCGCCGCCGGCGCACCCGTGCTGCTGTTCGGTTTCGGCGCCGGCCTGTCCTACGCGGGCCAGGTCGTCGGCTGCCCGTGACCGCTGCCGACGTCCCATCGCCCCGCCCGGCGGTTCGCGGGTGGGCGGTGGCGTCCTCGATCCTCGCCCCGGTGGCGATGATCGGCGGCTGGCAGCTCGCGGCCACCCGGCAGCCGGCCACCTACCACGCGGTCCGGGACACCATCAGCGCGCTGGCCGGGCTCGGCGCGCGGGACCGCTGGCTGATGACGCTCGGCTTCGTCGTGCTGGGCTGCTGCCATCTGGTCACCGCCGCCGGCCTGACCGTGGCGCGCCCGGCCGGCCGGGCACTGCTCGGCATCGGCGGCGTGGCGGTTCTGCTGGTCGCCGCGTTCCCGGTGCCGGTCCAGGGGCCCTCGACGGCGCACTCGGTGGTGGCGGGGATCGCGTTCGTCGCCCTGTCCGTGTGGTCGCTCGCCGCCTACCCGGCCGGCGGCCCCGTCGGCGCGCTGCGGTTGCCGGTGCTGCTGGTGGTGACCGTGGTGCTCCTCGGACTGCTGCTGGTGTTTGTGCTCGAACTCCTTGGCGGGCAGCGGATCGGACTTGCCGAGCGGCTGCTGGCCGGCGCGCAGGCGCTGTGGCCGGCCGTGCTCGCGGTCAGTCTGTGGCGCGCTCGGGGACGTCCCTGACCCGTCCGTCCCGGCGGACAACCGCGCCCGGTCTCCGGTTTCGGAGACCGGGCGCGGGCGGTCGGATGCGCACCGAGGGCGTGACGTGACTACGCGGTCGCGGAACTCGCGCGGTGCGGCAGCTTCCAGCCGGGCCGGACGTAGTGGCAGGTGTAGCCGTCCGGGTAGTTGAGCAGATAGTCCTGGTGCTCCGGCTCGGCCTCCCAGAACGGACCCTCCGGTGCCACCTCGGTGACCACCTTGCCCGGCCACAGGCCGGAGGCGTTCACGTCGGCGATGGTGTCCTCGGCGACGGCTTTCTGCTCGTCGCTGGTGTAGAAGATCGCCGAGCGGTAGCTGAGGCCGACGTCGTTGCCCTGGCGGTTGCGCGTCGACGGGTCGTGGATCTGGAAGAAGAACTCCAGCAGATCGCGGAAGGAGATCCGGGCCGGATCGAAGACGATCTCGATGGCCTCCGCGTGCGTGCCGTGCCGGCGGTAGGT
>CAJCJE010000143.1 GCA_903970565.1 Candidatus Melainabacteria bacterium
GCCGGCGTGATCAAGATGGTCGAAGCCATGCGCCACGGCCAGGTCCCGGCCACCCTCCACGTCGGCACCCCCTCCTCGCAGGTGGACTGGTCCACCGGCGCCGTCGAACTCCCCACCCGGACCCAACCCTGGCCGGAAACCGGCCGCCCCCGTCGTGCGGGCGTGTCCGCGTTCGGGATCAGTGGCACCAACGCGCATGTCATCCTCGAACAGGCCCCGGACCAGCCCGAGGCCGCGCCGACCGCCGAACCGGCCGGGATCATCCCGTGGGTGTTCTCGGCCGCGAGCCACGCTGCCCTGCGCGAGTACGCCGCGCGGATGGCGACGCCGGACGCGCCGGTTCTCGACGTTGCCGCGAGTCTGGCCCGGTCCAAGGCCGGCCTGGCTGCGCGGGCCGTGGTCTTCGGCCGCGATCGGGCCGAGCTGCGCAGCGGGGTCAAGGCACTGGCCGATGGTCGAACCGGACAACGGCTGGTGAGTTCCACCGAGACCGCGACCGCTGGTCAGCTGGCTGTGGTGTTCTCCGGCCAGGGTTCGCAGCGGGCCGGCATGGGCGCGGAACTGTATGCCGGGTTCGGTGTTTTCGCCGAAGCGTTGGACGAGGTCTGTGCCCAGTTCGACCTGCCGGTCAAGGACGCGATGTTCTCCGGTGACGCGCTGGACGACACCTCGTTCACCCAGCCCGCGCTGTTCGCCTACGAGGTGGCGCTGTTCCGGTTGCTCGAATCGTGGGGCCTCCGGCCGAATGTCCTCATGGGACACTCGATCGGCGAGATCACGGCCGCCTACCTGGCGCGGGTGTGGTCGCTGGAGGACGCCTGCCGGCTGGTGGCCGCCCGCGGTCGACTGATGAGCGAGCTGCCTTCCGGCGGAACGATGGTGTCGCTCCAGGCGAGCGAGGCCGAGGTGACCCCGCTGCTGACCGAGCAGGTCTCGATCGCCGCGATCAACGGCCCGGACGCGGTGGTGGTCTCCGGTAGCGCGGACGCGGTGCGGGAGATCGAGCGCCGATTCCAGGAGCAGGGCCGGCGGACCAAGCAGCTTCAGGTCAGTCACGCCTTCCACTCACCGCTGATGGAACCCATGCTGGCGGAGTTCCGTGCCGTCGCGGAAAGCCTGACCTACCGGGAGCCGACGCTGCCGGTTGTCTCCAATGTCACCGGCCGGCTGGCCGTGACCGAACTGACCGATCCGACGTACTGGGTCCGGCACGTTCGCCAGGCGGTGCGCTTCGCCGACGGCGTGTCGGCACTGCTGGAGCGGGGAGTGCACCGGATTGCCGAGGTCGGACCCGACTCGGTGCTCACCGCGGCCGTCGCCGCCTGCGCCGAGGAACAGCCGGTCCAGGTGGTGGGTCTCCAGCGTCGCGGCCGGCCGGAGCCGGACATGGCGCTGGAAGGCGTCGCCCGGCTCTACACCTACGGCACCCCGGTCGACTGGGCCGCCGTCGTCGCCGCCGTCGCGCCACGCCACGAGCCGCGACCGACACCGTTGCCCACCTATCCGTTCCAGCACAAACGCTACTGGCTCACCAGCGCGCCCGAGGCCGCCGTCGAGAGCAGCGGGCATCCGCTGTTCGAGACCGCGCTGGTACTCGGCGGCACCGGCGGCGTCGTGCTGGACTACCGGTTACGCGGCGCCGACCACGAATGGCTGGTGGAGGAACTGGTGTCCTCCAGCGTGCTGCTGGAGATCGCCCTGCACAGCGGTGCGTACGTCGGCATGGACCAGGTGAGCCGGCTGGACGTCACCACCGCGATGGCCGTCGACGAACAGACCGAGGTCGAAATCCAGGTCGTGGTGGAACCCGTCGAACGCGGTGCCCGCGCCGGCCGCCTCTACGCGCGATCGGGCAACGACAACTGGCGGGAACACGCCTCGTTCACCCTCGGCGGGCAGACCAACCGCGACATCGACGGCCTGGTGCTGCATCCCTTCGTCGTGGACGAAGCCCTGCGCGCCCACGATCTGCTCAGCGACAGCGACGAGGACCCGGTGGTGGTCGCGACCTGGGCCGGCGTGCACGTCCGGCAGCCGGGGATCGACCACGCGCGGACCGACATCTCCGAACGCCCGGACGGGTCGTTCGAGTTGTCCATCACCGACGACGCGGGTGAGTCGGTGGCACTGGTCGAGTCGCTCGCCATCCGACCGGTGCCGGTACATCACTACCGTGGGCCACGGATCGTGCCGCGGGACTCCCTGTACGCGGTGAACTGGGCCCCGGTGTCCCTCGAACCCGCGTCCGCGCAGCCCGAACTGGTGGTGATCGCCGAACCGGACACGTTCGCGGTACTGCGCCAGTTGCAGACCCGCTTCGGCTCGGCCGGGTCCGACTCGGCGAAGGTGGTGGTCCGCACCGACCGCGCCGTCGCGACGTCGGAGGCGGACCCGGTGCCCGCCCTCGAACAGGCCGCGATCTGCGGACTGGTCCGCAGCGTCCAGTCCGAACACCCCGGCCGGCTGGTGCTGGTGGACGGCCAACCCCCGGCCGAGGAACTGGCCGCCGCCGCGGTGTCGGGTGAGACCCAGCTGGCATTCCGGGACGGCACGTGGTTCGCGCCGCGCCTGATCCGGGTCACCGACCCCACCCAGCGACCGGAATCCCCCTGGGAACAGGGCGGAACGGTGCTGATCACCGGTGGCACCGGGGCCCTCGGTCGGTTGTTCGCCCGGCACCTGGCTGCCCAGCACGGCGTTCGCCGGCTGGTACTGGCCAGCCGTCAGGGCAGCACCGCACCGGGCGCTGCCGAACTGCTCGACGAACTCGCCACCCTGGGCTGCGAGGCTTCGGTGGTCGCCTGCGACGTCGCGGACCGGTCCGCGCTGGCCGCCCTGCTGGCCGACATTCCGGCCCAGCGGCCCCTGACCGGGGTCATCCACACCGCCGGCGCCCTGCACGACGCGCCGCTGCACAGCCAGACCGAAGGCACGCTCCGCACCGCGCTCGCCCCCAAGGCCGGCGCGGCGGACACGCTGCACGCCCTCACCC
>CAJCJE010000144.1 GCA_903970565.1 Candidatus Melainabacteria bacterium
CGTCGAAGCGCAGGGAGATCCCGTGATGTGGCAGGCCCTCGGCGTCCATCCTGGTACCGAGACCGACCTCACGCAGCAGTTGCGCGCTCGGGTGTTCCACCACGCCGGCCCGGACCCGCTCCCGGATGTGCGCCCGGCTGCTGCGTTCCAGGACCACCGAGTCGATGCCGGCCAGGTGCAGCAGATGCGACAGCAGCAGGCCGGCCGGGCCGGCACCGACGATTCCGACCTGGGTTCGCATCCAACCTCCGTTGCTCGTGCTGACCTCGCCCAGCCTCCGACATCGACGGTCCGGTCGACCACCTACAATTCCGCTGGCCGGAAGGGCAGTATGGGACGGATGGGCGGTGCGCGGTGGCCGGGCCGACGGTGGCCTCTCGGGTGATCGCGGTGCTGGCCGCGTTCTCCGTCGACCACGTGGCGTTGACGTTGTCGCAGCTGAGCAGGCGGTCCGGGCTGCCGCTGACGACCACCCACCGGCTGGTCGGCGAGCTGGCGACGCTGGGTGCGCTGGAACGCGACGAGCGGGGCCGGTACCGGATCGGGGTGCGGCTGTGGGAGATCGCCTCGCTGGCGCCGCGCACGGTCGGCCTGCGGGAGAGCGCCATGCCGTTCCTGGAGGACCTCTACGACGCGACCCGGCAGAACGTCCAACTCGCCGTCCTGGACGGCCTCGACGTGCTGTTCGTCGAGCGGATGTCGGCGCGCAACGCGATCCCGGTGGTCTCCAGGGTCGGCGGCCGGCTGCCGCTGCACGCCTCCGCGGTCGGCCAGGTGCTACTCGCCCATGCCGCCCTCGATCTACAGGAACAGGTGCTGGCCGGTCCGTTGAGCAGCCTGACCGACAGGACGATCACCTCGGCCCGCCAGTTGCGCGCCGTGCTCGCGGAGGTGCGCCGGACCGGGGTGGCCATCGCCGATGGTCAGGTCGAGGCGCACTCGGTGTCGGTGGCCGCGCCAATCCACGGGCCGGCCGACACGGTCGTCGCTGGTCTGTCCATTGTGGTGCCGGCGACCGAGCAGGCGCCGTGGTACGTGCCGGCGGTCCGGTCGGCCGCCCGCGGGATTTCGCGGGCACTCGGCGCACCGCGCGCCTCGGTCCGGCCCAGCTCGGCCGAACCGTCGGCCGACACCGAGCCCTCCGCCCGCACCAAGCCGGCCGCCCACGCTGAGCCGTCCGCCGGTACCAAGCCGGCCGCCCACGCTGAGCGGTCCGCCGACACCGAGCCCTCCGGCCGCACCAAGCCGTCCGCCGGTACAGACGACGAGGCAGCGGTCACCGGGTGATCGCGCACCCGGTGACCGCTGCCGCCCGGCAGGACTATCGTCCGATCAGGACTCGATCCAGCCGTGTCAGGACGTCAGGATTCGATCCAGCCGTGCGACTTGGCGAAGCCGGCCAGACGTTCACGAACCGCGCCGATCTGCGCGGCGGTCAGCGTCGGAGCCGCCTCGATCAGCACATCGGTGACCTCGTGGCGGAATTCCCGCGAGGTCAGCACATCGCACAGACCGTCGTCATCGTTGGCCGACGACGGGCCGCGCCGAGCCGTGTCCGCCGCGTTCCCGCCGCCGGTGGCGGCGGCGGGAGCAGACGCACCGCGCTCGACAACGTGGATACCGGAGGCCTTCGGTCCCCGGTCACCGTCCTCAAGGTCGAACTCGACCAGCGCGCCGGGACGGAACAGACTCTCGTCGTCCCGGAAGTCGTTGGCGTGCATGAAGACATCGTCTCCGCCGTCGTCGGGAGCGATAAATCCATATCCGCGAATTTCATCGAATCGGAGAACTTTACCCCTGATCAAAACACCCATCCTCACCGTGAACCACCATGTCCATAATTGAAACGTCCTCGACCATATACACCGATACCACTGATCGATCGTCGAGTTCGAACGTTAGCACCCACTCGGGCGGGTGAACAGTCCACCACGGCACCCGTGAGCCTCGCCGGTCATCTCGAATCGACGGACCGCAGCACCCCGGTCGCGCCGATCAGTTCCTGGCTGCGCAGCGCGAGAAACGCATCGACGACATCGGGATCGAACTGGCCGCCCCGGCCGCGCAGCAGTTCCGCGCAGGCGCGCTCGGGGTCGAGCGCGGGCTGGCCGGGCCGGTCGCCGGTCATCGTGGCCCAGGCGTCGCAGACGGCGACGATCCGCGCCTCGATCCGGATCTGGCCCCGCGCGAGGCCCTCCGGAGCGCCCGTGCCGTCCCAGTGTTCGTGCTGCTGGCGGACGGTACGGGCGACGTCGAGCAGGCCGGGCACCACCCGGATCAGCTGGTAGCCGTCCTCGGCGTGCGCCTGCGCCCGCCGCCGCTGGGCCGTGGCGGGCGCGTCCGGCGGAGTCGGAGTCGGAGTCGCTGAGGTCGCTGAAGCCGGGGTGGTCGGGGTGGTCGGGGTGGTCGGCTGGGTCGTGCGCGGGAGCAGCACCGTGCCGACGTTGCAGAGTTCGCCGGCCAACTCGGCACACCGGGTCGTCGATTCGTCCAGTCCCAGTTCGGCCGCGAGGAGTCCGCACCACCTGGCCACCAGCCGGCTGCGTCTGCTGCCGGGCGCCGGCCTGTCGTCGGACTCCTCGGCGAGCTGGCGAAGATAGCCGACCATCCCCTCCGGTCCGGGCACCGAGTTGCCGGTGGCCAGCGGAACCCGGTCGTGCTCCCCGACCACCACCCGGTCCCGGCCCTGCGACTTGGCCGCGTAGAGGGCCCGGTCGACCGCGGTGAGCAGGTCGGCGGCGGTGTCGCCGTGCGACGGAAAACTTGCCGCGCCAACGGAAACGGTCAGCGCGATCCACACCTCGGGCAGCACCACGACCGGTGCGTCGGCGATCTGGCCGCGCAGCCGCTCGGCCAGTCCGGTCAGATCGCCGAGGCCGACGCCGGGACTGACCACGACGAACTCCTCGCCGCCGTAGCGGGCCAGCAGATCGCCCCGGCCCAGGCCCTCCCGCAGCCGCCGGGCGATCTCCCGCAGCGCCCGGTCGCCGGCCGGGTGGCCGTAGCGGTCGTTGACGGAGGCGAAGTAGTCGACGTCGATGACCAGTAGCGCGAGCCGGCTGCCGGTCTTGCGCGCCCTGGCCACCACGGCCGGCAGCTGGGCCTCGAAGTAGCGTCTGGTGCGCAGTCCGGTCAGCGGATCGGTGATGGCCAGCGTCCGCTGGTCGATCAGCAGGCCGGCCAGGCGGGCGATGGTGAACACGCACAGTGCCGCGCAGCACGCCGCGATCACCGGGATGTCCTGTAGGGCGTGGAAGGCGTCCTGAAGCGCCAGGGTGGTCGGGGCAGTCAGCGCCGCCGCGGTCAGGATCGCCAGCCGGGCCGGGCCGATGCGGACGTCCGGTTCCGGGCGCTTCTCGTCCAGCCGGCCCATCGTCGGGTGCAGCGCCGCCGCGCCGAGGGCCAGGTTGCCGGCCAGCCAGATGCAGTCCAGGAAGTTGCCGGTGGCGTACTCGCCGATCAGGGCCTGGATCACGTAGATGCTGTCGGCGGCCAGGATGGCCAGCAGGCTGATGCTCAGCAGCACGAACGAGGCGGGCCGGGAGCTGGGCGCGAGAATCAGCCGTAAGGAGAACACCAGTAGCGCGAGGTCCATCACCGGATACGCGACGGAGAACAGCCGCACCTCCAGCGGAGCGTGGATGTGGGCCAGCGGACCGATCAGGTACAGCCAGGAGAGCATCGTGGCGACCACGGCCAGCGCGGCGGCG
>CAJCJE010000145.1 GCA_903970565.1 Candidatus Melainabacteria bacterium
ATGTCGTAGTTGTCGGCGGGATTGCCGATAGTGGGTTCGATCCATCGACGTGCCGGTTTCGGCGCCGCCGTGTCTCCACGTACGACGTGTCGGCGACTCTGGTCGAGCCGGTGCGGCCGGAGATCAGTTCGAGAGGGAGAAGGTCACGCCGGGAGCGGCCGGAGCGGGCTGTTCGATGAACCGCTCGGTCACCGCGAGGGTGCCCTCCACCGCGGCCAGCACGGCCTCGGTGGCGATCGGCCGAACCTCGGCCACCGGCACGTCCCGGCCGAGTTCCTCGCTCAGCGAGGTGGTGCCGACGCCCCGGATGCCGCAGGCGACGCCGTTGTTGAACGCGCCGAGGTCGCAGTCGCAGTTGATCGAGAACCCGTGCAGGCTGACGCCGCGCTGCACGCGCAGGCCGATCGCGGCGATCTTGCGCTCCGGCTTGCCGCGATCGGCGGCCAGCCACACGCCGCTGCGGCCGTCGACCCGACCGGCCTGGATGCCGAAGTGGTCGCAGACCGCGAGCAGGGCCTGCTCCAGCCGGCGCACGTAGTGCACGACGTCGATCGGCTCGGCCAGTTCGATGATCGGATAGCCGACCAGCTGACCGGGACCGTGCCAGGTGAGTTTGCCGCCCCGGTCGACGTCGATCACCGGGATGTCGCCCTCCGGGCGTTCGTCCGGCGCGGTGCGCTTCCCGGCTGTGTAGATCGGATGGTGTTCCAGCAACAGCAGAGTGTCACCACAGCGACCGTCGGCGCGGGCTTCGGCAAGATCCCGTTGCAACTGCCAGGTCGGCGCGTAGTCGACGATGCCGAGCAACCGCACGTCCACCGGTTCGGTGCTGGTTCGGCACGAGGATGCCGCCGCGCCGGCGGCGGAAGATGATGCTGTCTCTGCCACGTTTGCGAGCCTACGCCGACCGCTCAGCGCAGCGCGGCCAGTGCCAGTTGGACAGTCCCGTGGGTGAAGCTGAAACCCGCGTTCTCCAGGGCTTTCGGCACGGCCCGCTGGCCGGTCAGCATGGCCTCCTCGGCCAGTTCGGCGCCGAAGACCAGGTGCAGCGCGAAGCCGGGGATCACCCAGGGTGCCGGCCGGCCGAGCGAATCCGCGAAGGCCTTGGTGAACTCCCGATTGGTCACCGGCACCGGCCCGCTGAGGTTCACCGGCCCGGACACGCCGTCGTTCTCCAGGCAGAACCGGATCGCGGCGAGCTCGTCGGTCAGCGAGATCCACGGCCAGTACTGCTGTCCGTCGCTCAGCCGACCGCCGAGCAGCAACGAGAACAGCGACCGCAGCGGACCGAGCAGGCCACCACCAGGGCTGAGAACCAGACCGGTGCGCAACAGCACCACCCGCGCGCCGGCCGCGCTGGCCGGTTCGGTCGCGGCTTCCCACTCCCGGCACAGCATGGCCAGGAACCCGTCGCCGCTGCGCTCGGACTCGGTCAGCATCCGGTCGCCACCGTCGCCGTAGAAGCCGACCGCCGAGCCGTTGACCAGCACCGGA
This sequence comes from Candidatus Melainabacteria bacterium, assembly GCA_903970565.1. Classification (GTDB taxonomy): domain Bacteria; phylum Actinomycetota; class Actinomycetes; order Mycobacteriales; family Pseudonocardiaceae; genus CAJCJE01. The sequence continues at coordinate 1,495 of CAJCJE010000145.1, forward strand.
ATCCCGTGCTCGGCGACGGCGGCGGCAAGCACCTCGGTCGGCACGCTCCGGCTGTCCCGCAGCACCTGCTTGCGCGCCTCGGTCCAGCGCCGGTCGGCCACGCCGGCGCCGCACAGGTTGACCACCGCGTCCACCCCGGCCAGCGCGTCCGGGTCGATCGAACCGGCCGGGGGGTTCCACCGCCGCTCGTCGGCCGCCGCCGGCGCCCGGCGGACCAGGCGCAGCACCTCGTGGCCCGCCTTGCGCAGCTCCACGACCAGTGAGGAACCGATGAGCCCCGAGGAACCCGCGACAATGACTCGCATCTACCGATCGTTGCCGACAACTCGGTGCGGCGCGAGCCGGGCGTCGGTGATCTTTGTCAAACAAATCCGCTCCCGGCCTCGAAACGAGGCCGGGAGCGGATTTGTTGTCCGGACGAAGGCGCCTTACAGGCCGAGGTCGGCCTCGAACGCGCCTTCCTGCAGCCGGTTCTTGATGGTGGTCAGGAACCGGCCGGCGTCGGCCCCGTCCACCAGCCGGTGGTCGTAGGTCAGTGCCAGGTAGACCATCGAGCGGATGGCGATGGTGTCGCCGCCGTCGTCGTCGGTCACCACGACCGGCCGTTTCACCACGACGCCGACCCCCAGGATGCCGACCTGCGGCTGCTGGATGATCGGGGTGTCGAACAACGCGCCGTTGCTGCCGAGGTTGGTCAACGAGAACGTGCCGCCGGAGAGTTCCTCCGGGGTGACGTGGTTGCTGCGCGAGCGGGCCGCGAGATCGGTGATCTTGTGCGCGAGACCGGCCAGGTTCAGGTCGCCCGCGTTGTGGATGACCGCGTTGAGCAGGCCGCGCTCGGTGTCCACCGCGATGCCCAGATGCTCGGCGCCGTGGAAGGTCACCTCCTTGGCCTCCTCGTTGATCGAGGCGTTGAGCTTCGGGTGCTGCTTGAGCGCCTCGACGGTGGCCTTGGCGAAGAACGGCAGGAAGGTCAGCTTGACGCCCTCCCGCTGCTCGAACGCGGACTTGGCCTGACCCCGCAGCTTGGCGATCTTGGTGACGTCCACCTCGACGACCTGGGTGAGCTGCGCGGAACCCTGCAACGACTCCCTGGTGCGCTGCGCCACGATCTGGCGCAGCCGGGTGAGCTTCTCGGTGGTGCCACGCTGGATCGTCGATGCCGGCGCGCTCGGTGCCGACGCCGTGCGCCGGGCACTGGGGGCCGCGACCGGAGCCGGAGCCGGGGTCGGCGCGGGGGCCGCTGCGGCAGCGGCCTTGGCCTTCGCCGCCTCGACCGCCGCGAGCACGTCCTGCTTGCGGATGCGGCCACCGACACCGGAACCCTTGATGGTGCTCAGATCGATGTCGTTCTCGGTGGCCAGCTTGCGCACCAGCGGGGTCACGTACGGCGAGCCGCCGTCCTCGGTCGCCGCGTCGGCCGCGGCCGGAGCCGACGGGGCCGGCGCGGGCTGGGCGGCCGGGGCCTGCCAGCTCTGCGCCTGCGGGGCCGGCGCGGGTGCGGCGGCCTGCTGCGGAGCAGGCGCCGGACCCGGTGCGGGTGCCGGTGCGGGTGCCGGGGTGGGCTCGGGTGCCGACTCGGCCGGGGCCGCGTCCTGGCCGCCGATCACGGCCAGCTGCCCGCCGACCTCGACGGTGGCGTCCTCACCAGCGGTGATCTCCAGCACGACGCCGGCGACCGGGGACGGGATCTCCGTGTCGACCTTGTCGGTGGA
>CAJCJE010000146.1 GCA_903970565.1 Candidatus Melainabacteria bacterium
ACCCGCGCCGGTTTCTACAACACCGCCGACACCGATCCCGCCGTGATCCAGACCGACGAGCAGCTCAAGCAGACCGGGAACCTGGTCGAGCTGGCGACGCTGGCCACCTACAACATCCTCAACGTCGACCGCACGCTGAACATCCCGGTGGACGAGGTCGTCGGCCAGGACGACCCGTTCATCTGCGGTCTGCTCGGCCCCAGTTGTTCCTCCTCGCAGGCGCTGGCCGACTTCGAGCGGCCGTTCTACGGTCCGAACGCGACGGTGGTGGGCTACCTGGCACCCGGTGCCGGGCATGACGCCCAGCTGGAACCCAGCGCTCCCACCACGGACGCGCAGATGCTGTCCTTCTCCGACACCTACGTCGGCCACGACACGGGGGCCACCGGTACCGCGCCCGGCGCGGCGACCCCGGTCGCGACGCCACCGACCCCGGCTCCCAGCCTGGCCTCGGAGCTGACCAACGCGGTGGTGGTCAACGCGGTGGTGCCGGTGGTGGCGGCCCTTCAGCAGGCGAGCGACCCGGTGCCGGGGGTGGGTGGCGACACCGACCCGATCCCGGACATGTCCGGGCTGCTCGCTCCGGTCGGCAATCTCGTCGACCAGCTCGTCGGCACGTTCCCCGAGGGGGTGGTCGGCGGGCTGTGACCGGCCCGGCCGGTGCCCGGCGCGCGATCGCGCACCGGGCACCGGCGTGTTCCGAGGGGAGGGTCTAGGGCCGCGGGTAGTGTTCGGTGAACCGCTGGCGCAGCACGTTCTTCCGCACCTTCCCGGTGGAGGTGCGCGGCAGCGCGTCCACGACGATGACGTCCTTGGGGATCTTGTAGCCGTCCAGGTGCTCGCGCAGTGCCGTGCGGACGGTGTCCGGATCGACGTGGCGGCCCGGTTTCGGCACGACCAGCGCGGTGATCGCCTCGCTCCAGCGGTGGTGCGGCAGTCCGACGACGACCACCTCGGCGACGTCCGGTGCCACGGCGTAGATCGCCTTCTCCACCTCGATCGAGGCGACGTTCTCCCCACCGGTCTTGATCACGTCCTTGGAGCGGTCGGCGAACCAGAGCATCCCGTCCTCGCCGAGCCGGCCGACGTCCCCGGAGTGCAACCAGCCGTGCGCGAACGCCGCGTCGGTGGCCTGCTCGTCGCGCAGGTACTCGGTCATCACCGACGGCGCGCGGTAGACGATCTCACCGGTCGCGCCGGCCGGCAGCAGCGTCCCGTCCGGTGCCATCACGGCGACCCGGACGCCGGTCAGGGCGGTACCGACGGCGCCCAGGTGCGACAGTTGGTGTTCGGGCCGGAACAGGGTCGCGATCGGACTCATCTCGGTCTGGCCGAACAGCAGCGCGAAGTCGCAGCCGAACCCGTCGAGGCAGGCGCGGATCAGCGCGTCGGGCATGGGCGCCATCGCGTATACCGCGCGGCGCAGGCTGGTGAGGTCGCGCCCGGCGAAGGAGGGCTCCTCCAACGCGGCCCGGTACATCATTGGCAACCCGAACACCTGGGTGATCCGCTCCCGTTCGATGGTGTCCAGGAACGACACCGGGTCGAAGCCACGCATCAGATGGATGGTGGCGCCGATCATGATCGCCGGGGTGCAGAAGGCGTTGAGCTGGGCGGTGTGGAACAGCGGCAGCATCGCGACGAACCGGTCCTGCGCGCGCCAGCCCGAGTCCAGCGCCGCGGACATCGATTCGAGGTGGATCGCCAGGTGGGAACCGACGACGCCCTTGGGGAAGGAGGTCGTGCCGGAGGTGTAGAGGTAGCTGAGCGGATCACGGTCGGCGACCAGGACCTCCGGCGCGGTGGCGTCCTCGGCCAGCACCTCCTCCAGGCGCGGCCAGGGCCGGTCTCCGCCCCGGGGCTCGACTCCGTCACCGGTGCCGGGGGCGATGATCACGTCGGCGACCGAGGCGACGTCGGTGACGGCCTCGGCCAGGGCGGCGGCGAGGTGGCTTTCCAGCACGATGCCGCGGGCGCGGGAATGATCGAGCACGTAGCGGACCTCGTCGGTGCGCCAGCCCAGGTTGATCGGCACGCAGACCACGCCGAGTTTCGCGCAGGCGTAGTAGACGGCGAGGAACTCGGCGCTGTTGCCGGCGGCCAGGGCCAGCGCGTCGCCTCGGGTGTAGCCCCGGCCGGTCAGTCCGTTGGCCAGCCGGTTGACCCAGCCGTCGAACTCCGCGTAGGTCCAGGACCGGTCGCCGTCGACGAGCGCGCGCCGCGCGGGTCGGCTGATGGCGCTGCGGGTCAGGGCGTCGCCGACGTTGACCCGTTGGGCCAGGTTGCGCGCGATCTCCGGGTTCACCGCGGCGACCCGACCTCGGCGAAGTGCGTGGCGTAGCGGGCACGCAGTTGGTATTTGAGGACCTTCCCGCCGACGGTCTCGGGCAGTTCGTCGACGAACAGGATGTCCTTGGGGGTCTCGTAGCCGGCGAGGTGCTCCCGGCAGTAGGCGATCAGCTCGCGCTCGCTGACCTGCTGGCGCGGCAGCCGGACCACCACGCCGGTGACGGCCTCGCCCCAGCGGGGATGGGGCAGGCCGATGACCACGGCCTTGGCCACCGCCGAATGCAGGCCCAGGACGGCTTCCACGCGCAGGCTGGACACGTTCTCCCCGCCGGTCTTCACGATGTCCTTGTAGCGGTCGAGCATGATCCGCAGGCCCTCGGTGTCGTAGGCGCAGCTGTCGCCGGAGTGCAACCAGCCGTGCCGGAACGCCTCCCGCGTGGCCGGTTCGTCCCGGTAGTAACCGGCCATGATCGACGGCGATCGGTACACCGTCTCCCCGGCGACGCCGGGCGTCGAGGCGAGGTCCGCGCCGAGGGGGTCGAGCACGGTCGAGGCGAGGATGGGGCTGGGCACGCCGACGTAGTTGTCCTGGGGCGCGGTGCGGGCATACAGCTCGGGCCACTTGTCGGGCCAGAACCGGTGGCAGGTGATGGATTCGGTCTGGCCGAAGATCTCGAAGACCAGCAGGTCCTCGCCGCAGTGCCGTTTCATGGACGCCAGGACGGCCGGGTCCAGCGCGGCCCAGCCGTAGACGATGACCGTCAGGCCGCGGGCATCGAGGTCCGGACGGGCGGTCAGGGCCGCGTCCACCGCGGCGACCATCGCCGGTGAGCCGTTCCAGACGGCGGTGACGCGCTCCTCGGAGATCATCTCGGCGATCGGCTCCGCGGCCGGTCCCCGGCCCAGGATCAGGGTGCCGCCGGAGAGGAACACCGAGTAGGTGAACGGCTGGTCGCCGATGTGGTAGATCATCGGCAGGAAGGTGCCCAGCCGCAGGTCGGACTCCAGCCGCAGTCCTCGGGTCAGCGACAGCGCGAACCCGTAGGCGGCCAGATAGCTACAGGTGTGGGAGATCATCACGCCCTTGGGGCGCGCGGTGGTGCCGGAGGTGAACAGGATCTCCCAGATGTCGTCGCCGTGAATGCGCACGTCGGGTTCGGTGGTGGGTTGGCCGACGACGAACTCGGCGAAGGAGCGGCTGCCCGGCACCGGGTCGCCCCCGATCGGGATGGTGATCGTGACGTCGAGGCTGGCGGCGGTGAACGGTGCCCGCGCGCGCGGCCACAGGTTCGCATCGACCACGGCCAGCGTCGGCGCGACCAGGTCGATCATGGCGGCCACCATGTCCGGTGCCATCATCGGGTTCATCGGTGCCGCGACGCCGCCGGCCTTGGCAATCCCGAGTTTGACCAGCAGCGCCTCGACCGAGTTCTCGCAGAACAGGCAGACCACGTCCCCGCGCCGCAGTCCCCGCGCGAGCAGTCCGTTGGCGACCTGGTTGATCACCTCGTCGGCCTGGCGGTAGGTCAGCCGGTGGAACCGTTCGTCGGTGTAGGCGCCGGGCCGGCCGATGATCGCCTCCTTGTCCGGGAAGCTCCAGGTCACCCGCTCCAGCAGGTCACCGACGCTGGTGCGTTCCCACCGGTGCACCGCTCGGCGACCGTGCAGGCTGGTCACGTCGAAGTCCGCATCCATCCGGCGGCACCCTTCCCCATCGAAGTGATTTGCCATTCACTATCAGGGCAGCGTAAACCTTGCAGAATAGCTTGGGAAGGGCCACGTACCAGGCATAACCCGCAGCTCTGGGTCATCGCGCGGCGGTGTCGATCGGGTGTGGTGACACGGGGATCGAATACGGTAATGTGAACCATTATAAACTTATTCGGTCGGAGGAGGCGCGTTGTCGGTACTGCGATCGACCGTGGACACGACCGGCGAGGTCTACCGGAACAATCGGACGGCGCAGCTGGCCGCCGTCGCCGCGCTGAACGAGCAGTTGGAGCTGGCGCGGGCCGGGGGCGGGGAGAAGTACGCCCAGCGGCACCGCTCGCGCGGCCGGCTGTTGGCCCGGGAACGCATCGAGCTGCTCGTCGACCGGGACTCGCCGCTGCTGGAACTGTCCGCGCTGGCGGCGTGGGGTACCGAGTTCGCGGTCGGCGCGAGCATCGTGACGTGCATCGGCGTGGTGTCGGGGGTGGAGTGCGTGCTCATCGCGCACGATCCGACGGTGCGCGGTGGCGCGATGAATCCCTACACGCTGCGCAAGACCCTGCGGGCGTTGGAGATCGCGCGGCGCAACCGGCTGCCGGTGATCAATCTGGTGGAGTCCGGCGGCGCTGACCTGCCGACCCAGTCGGAGTTGTTCGTCTTCGCCGGGAAGATCTTCCACGATCTGACCGAGCTGTCGGCGATGGGGATCACCACGATCGCGTTGGTGTTCGGCAATTCCACCGCCGGCGGCGCCTACGTGCCGGGGATGTGTGACTACTCGGTGCTGGTCGACGGGCAGGCCAAGGTGTTCCTGGGCGGGCCGCCGCTGGTGAAGATGGCCACCGGGGAGGACGCCGACGACGAACGGCTCGGCGGCGCGGACATGCATTCGCGGGTGTCCGGGGTCGCCGACCATTTCGCCGTCGACGAGCGGGACTGCATCCGGATCGGGCGGGAGATCGTCGAGCAGATCCGCTGGCGCAAGCTGGGGCCGGCGCCGAGCCTGCCGCCCGAGGAGCCCCGCTACGACCCGGAGGAGCTGCTGGGGGTGGTCTCCGGTGACTTCCGGGTGCCCTTCGACCCTCGGGAGGTCCTGGCGCGGGTGGTGGACGGGTCGCGGTTCGGTGAGTACAAGCCGCGCTACGGCACCAGCCTGGTCACCGGGTGGGCGTCGGTGCACGGCTACCCGGTCGGGGTGCTGGCCAACGAGCGGGGGGTGCTGTTCAGCGAGGAGGCCAAGAAGGCCAGCGAGTTCATCCTGTTGGCCAACCAGAGCGACACCCCGCTGGTGTTCCTCCAGAACACCACCGGCTACATGGTGGGCACCCAGTACGAACAGGGCGGCATCATCAAGGACGGCGCGAAGATGATCAACGCGGTGACGAACTCGACCGTCCCGCACATCACGATCAACCTCGCGGCGTCCTTCGGCGCGGGCAACTACGGCATGTCCGGGCGCGCCTACGACCCCCGGTTCATGTTCGCCTGGGCGAACGCGAAACTCGCGGTGATGGGCGCCCAGCAGCTGGCCGGGGTGATGTCGATCGTGGGCCGGCAGTCCGCCGAGGCCGCCGGCCGGTCCTTCGACGCCGACGCCGACGAGCAGCGGCGGGCCCGGATCGAGGCGCAGATCGACCGCGAGTCGCACGCCTTCTTCGTCACCGCCCGGCTCTACGACGACGGCGTCATCGACCCGCGCGACACCCGCTCGGTGCTGGGCCTGGCCCTGTCGGCGGCGCACTCGGGACCAGTTGAGGGACGCCGCGGCTTCGGCGTCTTCCGGATGTAGGGGCGCAGACGATGCCGATCAAGAAGCTGCTCGTGGCCAACCGGGGCGAGATCG
>CAJCJE010000147.1 GCA_903970565.1 Candidatus Melainabacteria bacterium
ACAAGGCCGCCGCGCTCGCCACGCCGGACCCGCGCGCCTACACCGTGTTCTCGGTCCACCATCCCGAGGACTGACCGGCGTCGATCGTCATCCGGAGTTCCCCGTCGAGATTACCTTGACGGGAACTCCCTTTCCTACCAGCGAATCGCCGCTTCTCTCACGCCGCCCGCAGGGCGGGACCGTTGCCGATGGTCTCCACTCCCCCGACCAGGATGCGGATGAACCGACACAGTAAAGTCCAATGTGGACATTGGACTGCCGTGTGGTCAGGCGCCGGTGCCCGGGGTCTCGATGGTGGCCAGTTCGGTCAGGCCGCAGATCCGCAGGGCGGGCAGCAGCAACGGACTACAGATCAGGTGCAGGTCTTCGGCATGGGCGAACAAGGCGTTGATCGCCCCACTGTCCAGGTAGACCACGCCGGTCAGGTCGACCACGACCGGGCCGCCTTCGGCCACGGCGGCGGTCAGGGCGGCGCGAAACGACTCCACGTTGGTCATGTCGATCTCGCCGTGGGCGGTCAGCAACGGCCGGCTGTCGGCGTGCCGGTCGGTATGCAGGGTCAACGGAGTAGTCACGTAGGAATCCTCACGTACATCTCGACAGTGGTTCCTGACTCGGTGGGGGCGATGGTGACCTGGTGCATCAGGCCTCGCATCAGCGCGATCCCCCGGCCGCGGTGCGCCCGCGCGGTGGCCTCGGCGTCGGGGGCCTTCCAGCTGCCGCTGTCCACCACCCGCACGCACACCTGATCCGGCAGCGCGATGGCATGCAGCTGCACCACCCCGCCGGGGTGACCGCGGTGGCCGTGCTCGACCGCGTTGACGCACGCCTCGCCCACGGCGAGCAGCATGTCGTTGACATACTGGGCGTCCAGGTCGCACCGTGTCAGCCAGTTCCGCAGGGCGTGCCGGACCGGGGCGAGTTCGCTGGGTGCGGCGTTGAACGTGACGTCCAGCGGACCTGGCTGCCGGTAGAGCAACAGCGCCACGTCGTCCTCGTAGCCACCGGTCGGGGTGAGGGTGGTCATCACGTGGCTGGCCAGCTCCTCCACGGGGTGGGTGCGGCCGTCGTGGACCGCGCAACTGGCGCGGGCGATGCCCTCGTCGAGGGCACGGCGGCGGCGTTCGACGAGCCCGTCGGTGTAGAGCAGCAGCGTCGCGCGGGCCGGGATGGTCATGCTGTCCTGGACTCGGGGTCGGTCCAGGCGCAGCCCTAACGGAATGCCTCGGCCGCCGTCCAGCGAGGTCGTGGTGCCCTCGGCGAGTACCAGGATGGGCGGGAGGTGCCCGGCGCTGCTGTAGACCAGCTCGCCGCTGGCCGGGTCGAGCACGGCGCAGAACACCGTGGTGCACTCCGCGCCGGGCAGCAGCGCGGCGAACCGGTCCAGCCCGGCCAGCGCGCGGGCGGGATGGGAGTGCTCCAGCAGCAGGGCACGGCAGGCGCTGCGCAGCTGGCCCATCACGGTGGCCGCGTCCAGTCCGTGTCCGACGCAGTCGCCGACCACGATGCCGAGCCGGTCGTGCGGCAACGGCACGGTGTCATACCAGTCGCCCCCGACCTGGAGGGGCCGCATGGCCGGCTGGTAGCGCACCGCGAATCCCGCGGGCAGGTGCGCGGGCCCGAGGATGGCGTGTTGCAGGGCGACGGCGGCCTCACGCTGCTGGTCGATCTCCCGCACCCGGTGCAGGCCCTGGCCCAACCGATCGGCCAGCAGCGACAGCAGGGCCCGGTCCTCGGCGCCGACCGGGCGCCGCCCACCCAGCTCGATCCACACCACGAGCACCCCACCGGGATAGGCCGCCGTGACACCGACCCGCCCCGGCTGGTCGGTCTGTGGGACCAGCAGCGGCGCCTGGCTCACCGCGAGCAGGCGCTCCCGCAGATCAGGGGCCAGCTGGTGCCATTGGACGTGGTCACTGCCGGCGACCAGGTCCGGCTCCGACGCACGGCCGGTTGCCGTTTCGGGGAAGGCGGCGAGCACGACCCGTTGCGCCGACCAGGTACGGCGCAGTTCGGTCACCGCCGCCTGCACGGCCGAGGACACGGTGTCGGCCGCGGCCAACCGCTCGGCCAGGGCGGCGAGTGCGGTGTCGCGCTGGAGCGTGTAGTGCTCGGCGGTGACGTCGCGCAGGGTGCCCACGATGACGTGGTTGCCGGTCGCGGGGTCCTCGACCCGGCTGAAGGTGAAGCGCGCCCAGACCTGGTGTCCGTCGTGGTGGACCAGCGGCAGGTCCGCCTCGCCGCTGTCGTCCTCGACCAGCCGGGTGAACGCCTGGCCGACCCGCTCGTAGGCGTGCGGATCGATCTCGGGGTCGGGCCACCACGGCGAGGGCGTCCGATAGGGCAGCTCCTCCGGCCCGTAGCCCAGTATCTCGGTGAAGGTGGTGTTGATCTCGACCACGCTGCCGTCGGCGTCGCAGACGAAAAACCCTTCCTGCAAGGAGTCGATCAGCGCCGTGCGCCATCGGCTGTGCCGGGCGCGCAGTCGCGCCAGCTCGATGATCGCGCGGACGCGGGCCAGCAGTTCGGCCGCGGAGAACGGTTTGACCAGGTAGTCGTCCGCGCCGGCGTCGAATCCCTGGATGGAGGACTCCTGGCCGGCGCGGGCGGACAGCAGCAACACCGGCACGGTCGCGGTGCGCCCGTCGGCACGGAGGGCGGCCACCAGTCCCAAGCCGTCCAACCGGGGCATCATGACATCGCTGACGACCAGTTCGGGCACGTGGACACGGATCGCCTCCAGCGCGGCCTGTCCGTCGGCGACCGCCTGGACCTGGTGGCCGACGCCGCGCAGCAGCCGGGTGAGGTACTCGCGCATGTCGGCGTTGTCGTCGGCGATCAGCACGTACGCCGGCAGATCCCGGCCGCCGCCGGTGGCCGCCCTCGCTCGTTCCAACGAGGACAGGTCGTCCTCGTTGGCGCCGGTTTGCGCGGGATCGGCGGTGGCGTCGGCGGGCAGCCAGCGCAGTGCCTCCTGCACGAACGGCTCGGCGCTGGCCGAGGTCGCCGTCGTCGTCGGGTCCTCCACCACGGCCTGCGCCGGCAGGTGGGCGTGGCCGAAACGCAGCCGGATCGTGAAGCTCGTGCCCTGTTTCTCGGTCGAGGTGGCGGTGATGGTGCCGCCGTGCAGTCCGACGAGTTCCTTGACCAGCGCCAGCCCGATGCCGCTGCCTTCGCGGGAGCGGGAGCGGCTGCGCTCGACGCGGTGGAACCGCTCGAACAGCCGAGGCATCTCCGTTTCGGCGATCCCGACGCCGGTGTCGGTCACGGTGAGCACCGCGTGGTTGTCCTCGACGCCCAGTCGCACGGTGATGGAGCCGTCGAAGGTGAACTTCAGCGCGTTGGACAACAGGTTCAGCATCACCTTCTCCCACATGCTCCGGTCGAGGTAGACCAGTTCGGGCAGCGTGGGGCAGTCCACCTCGAAGGCCAGTCCCGCCCGCTGGATGGCGGACCGGAACACGCTGGCCAGTTCGGTGGTCACCGCCGCCAGATCGACCGGCTCGTAGCGCGCGGTCATCCGGCCGGCCTCGATGCGGGAAAAGTCCAGCAGACTGTTGACGAGCCTGCCCAGCCGCAGCCCGTTGCGGTGGATGACCTCCAACTCCTCACGCACCGAGGGCTCGGCGTCGGCCAGGCGGGTCCGCAGTTCCTGGACCGGACCGGTGATCAGGGTGAGCGGGGTGCGGAACTCATGGCTGATGTTGGAGAAGAAGGTGGTCTTGGCCCGGTCCAGCGCGGCCAGTTCCTCGGCCCGACGCTGCTGGGCCTGGTAGCTTCGCGCGCTGAGAATCCCGGTGGCGACGTGCCCGGCGACCAGGTCGATGAATCCCCGGTAGCCCTCGTCGAGGGGCCGGTAGCGGCTCAGCGCGGCCACCATGAATCCCACCGGCGCGGCCCCCTGCTGTTGCAGTGGCACCAGCAGCGCCTGGGTGGGCTGCTGCTGCCAGGCCCCGGTGGGCAGTGCGCCCCAGGTCGCGGCGTCGAGGTCGACGAGCACCGATTCACCCTCGGACGGGGCCGTGGTCGGCCATGCCCCCGGGCTCTGGGCCGCCGTCAGGTGCAGTTGGGCGGCCGGGTGTCCGGCGGCGATTCCGGTCGTCGCCGCCAGCCGCGCGCCGGAGTCGTCGTCGAACAGGTAGGTCAGGGTGAACGGCAGGTCCCACCGGTTGTGGTCCAGCTGGCTGGCGGTGAACTCGAGCATCTCCTGCTCGGTACGGGCCACGCTGGGATTGGAGCCGAGGTCGCGGAGCGTGGCCATGCGTCGCTCGCCGACGACGCGGTCGGTCTCCTCGGTGACCACGCACAACATCCCGACGACCGCGCCGAGGTCGTCACGAAGGGGGCTGTAGGAGAAGGTGTGGTAGGTCTCCTCGGGATAGCCCGAGCGTTCCAGGAACAGCAGCAGTCCCTGGTCCCAGGTTGCGGTGCCGGTGGCCAGCACGCGGTCGATGCGGGGGCCGATGTCCTCCCAGATCTCCTCCCACACCTCGCTGGCCGGCCGGCCCAACGCCCACGGGTACTTCTGCCCCAGGGTGTCGCGCCGGTAGGCGGCGTTGCAGAAGAACGTCAGCCCGTCGCCCCAGGCCATCCACATCGAGAATCGGGACGACAACAGGATGCTCACCGCGGTGCGCAGGCTCTGCGGCCATTCGGACGGTTCCCCGATCGGGGTCGCCGCCCAGTCCACCGCCGCCAGATCCTGGCCTATCTCCTCGTCGGCGGCGAATACGCTCGTCGCCGACGCGACGCCCGCGGCCTCGTTCACGTGCGCCCCGCCCTCGGCCCCGCTACTCACCGGTGTGCCGTCCTTTCGCGTTCGCGACGGCCGGCCGGCCGCTACGACGCGGCGACCCACCCGGCCCGCTTCCGCGTGGCTGAGGCAGACGGCGCAACGCACCGACATGCACCCGGTCAGCGGAACTCAGCAGATGATAGGCCACCATCCGGTAGGTTGATCCGCGCCGGGAGCCGACGACCGGCCGAACGCTCCGGCAGCCGGAATCGCGCAGGGCGAACAGGTGCGGCGCCCCGGGAACCGGGTGGGCTCGCCTTCGCGGGTTCCATCCGAAAAATCCGGCAGACTACGCTTCATGATCATGCCTATCCCCAAGCGAGCAGGTGCGTACGCTGTGTCACGTCGTGGGGCCCACCGGCCACCGGTACTGACCGGCGCGGTGGTGGCACTGGTCTGTGCCGTGTCGCTGACCCTGGTCGGCTGCGGACCGAACAACACCGCGGCCACCGACCAGGCCACGCCGACCACGTCCACCACTTCGGCGGCCTGCCAACACGTCGACAGCGTCCGTTTCGACAAGACGAAGTTCGTGCTTCATGCCGGGCTCGCGTTCGGAGCGTTCCACCACTTCATCTACCAACCGTTCAGGGCCGGCGCCTTCGCGTCCGGTGCACACGGCAAGATTCTCAGCCTGGCCAAAGCCGGCCTGGCGGCAGCCTTCGTGGTGCACGAACTGAAGCTGGCCAATCAGGACGCCCAGTCCAGCCCCACGCTGTGCCACCTCGTCGCACCGTTCGACCAGGCAGCGGCGGCGCTGTCGGGCATCACCTCGAAGCTGCGCTCGGGCAGCGCCGACCAGCAGGACATCAACGGCGTGGCAAGCACGATCGACTCGACTCAGCAGGGTGCGGCGAACGCCGGGACACCGGCTCCGGACCAGGTACCCACCGACGCGCAACTGGCCAACCCGACGAACTGACCACGTCATGGGACTCCACGGCGAAGGCGGCCGGCCGGCACAGCCGCGCCGCCTTCGCCGTCCTTTGTGTACGGTACATGGCCGGCGCGGACCGTCGTGATGTCCACACGCGACGGACGCCCTCAGCCGAGGTCGAGCAACTGCTCGTAGAAGCCGCCACAATCCCGGGACCGGTCGACGAGGTGGATTTCCAGAATCCAGTGGCACAGGCGCCCGGCCCGGTCGGGGCGGCGCATCGGCTCGTCGCTGCCGGTGGTGATGTAGAAGTCGATGTCATCGCCGTTGATGCGCTCG
>CAJCJE010000148.1 GCA_903970565.1 Candidatus Melainabacteria bacterium
AGCCCGCGCGGCGCTGGTGGACCCGATTGGCCCTGACCGAGGGCGTCGAGCTGTGGTTGCTGACCTGGCTGCCGGGCCAGCGGACCGAGCCGCACGACCACGGCGGCGCGGCCGGTTCGTTCACCGTGCTGCTGGGCGAGCTGACCGAGCAGTACCGCTACCCCAACGGCCCCATTCGCGACCAGCGGCACCTGGTCAGCAACTCGATCGGTTTCGGGGCCGGCCGAGCACACCAGCTCGGCAATGCCGGCACCGCCCCGGCGGCCAGCGTGCACGCCTACTCCCCGCCGCTCACCCCGACCCGCGAGTACACCAGCCTGCGCGAGGTGCCGGCCGAGATCCCGCCGCTGGTCCCGTCCCCGGTGGCCCGGTGACCCGGGTAACCATGTCGGTGGAGGAGTTCCTGGCGCAGGCGCGGGCCGAGCTGGACCGGGTCGACCCGCACCGCGCCGAGGAACTGCGCAGGGCGGGCGGTCTGGTGATCGACATCCGACCCGAGGTGAATCGGGCCGCCGAGGGCGAGATTCCCGGTTCGGTGCCGGTGGAGCGCATTCACCTGGAATGGCGACTGGACCCCAACGGCGCGCACCGGATTCCCGGTTTCACCGCCGACACCCCGGTGGTCGTGGTGTGCAACGAGGGCTACGCCTCCAGCCTGGCCGCGCGCGACCTGCACCGGCTCGGGCTGCGCAACGCCACCGACCTGATCGGCGGCTTCCGCGCCTGGGCGGCGGCCGGACTGCCGGTGTCGGCGGGTCCGACACCGGCAGTACCTTAGGCAGGTTCGGCACGCAACGCTCAGTCGCGTGACTTACTCGCCGATTGCCGCTCCTGCAGCGCACACTCGAACTCGTCTCGCGCTCGGGTAAGTACCCCCGCAAGCTCAGTAAACGTTGCAGGATCTGACAAGAGCAGACGAACGCTACTGGACAGCCCTCGCTGCGACCCGATGACGATCTCGACATCCTCATCGAGAATCCGCACGTCATAGCTGATGTCACTGCCTGGCTCGACTTCGACGTAGGAGTCGACCGTGATCATGGCGCATGATCCTCTCGTTGAATCTGACGATCGGTGCGAGTCGACCGATGAAAAACGCCAACTCGGGTAGAGGTCGACGCACGGCCGGGGACGAGTCGGCGGCTCACGATCCCCGGCCGCACTGACCGGCACGGCGCGAACGCCACACCTGCCTGTTGGCCACCCATCAGAGCTGCGAGACGCGCCGTAGCCGCTGTAGCCGTCACCTCTCGCTCCGCTACCCTCATTTGGCCAACTCGTACAAGAGTATATTCGAGAGTTGCAAATGAATACTTCCGAAAGGATGAATCCGGATCACGGATCGTGACCGGGCTGGTTAGGGTGATCGCATGGCAGTGGGAACCACGCGGGGCAAACGACGACTCGGGCGCTACATCAAGCCGATCCGGCTGCGCTCAACGCTGTCCGCCGAAGAGGTGGCCGAACGCGCATCCTGCTCCGCGCACACCGTCTACCGGCTGGAATCCGGCGAGGCGCTGCCCAGCCGAACCAGGGTCGCGGCCATCCTCGCCGTGATCGGCGCGACCGACGGAGAACGGCAGAAGGCCTTCGAGTTGCGCGAGGTCGCCGATCTCGGCACCAAGCCGATCCAGCACTTCGAAGAACTGCCCGTCAAGTATCGGCGCTTCCGGCTGGACGAGACCGAGGCCGTCATCGAGCGCACGCTCGACATGATCTTGATCCCTGGATTGCTCCAGACCGAGGACTATGCGCACGCCCTCAGCATTGGTAGACAACGGCTGAACCCATCCGACAGCTGGACCGAGTTCGCCGGTTCGGAACGACGTGAACGTCAGGCGCTGCTCACCCGCGACCGCGGTCCGCTCACCTATCACGGACTCGTCGCCGAAGCGGCGCTCCGCAACGTCATCGGCGGCCCCTCGGTGCTCGCCGCACAGCTGGACCACCTGTTGAAACTGATCGAGCTACCTCAGGTCACCATCCAGGTGATTCCGTTCGGATTCGGCGCCCACGGCGCCATGTCCGGGCCGCTGTTCCTGTTCGGCTTCGCCGACGAGGAAGATCAGGACGCGGTCTATGTAGAAAGTGTGCTGGGCATGGAGGCGGTCCAAGAAACCGCTGATGCCGCAGCACTCACAGCTGTTTGGGAGGACGTGGCTTCCGCTGCTCCGTCACCCCAGCAATCGGCGGAAATGATCAGCACAGAAAGGAAACGGGTCAAGAAGCGATGAGTAGCACCCCCATGACTTGGCGCAAGAGCAGTCGAAGCGGCAGCAACGCTGCGTGTGTCGAACTGCGCAACGATCGAGGCGCGGTCCGGGACAGCAAGAACCCGACCGGCCCCGTTCTGCTGGCCGACCTCGCCTCATTCACGGCCGAGGTGAAGGCCGGACATTTCGACGCCTGACCGAGAATCAGACGCCCCCGGCACCGGAAACGAATCCACGATGTCGGGGGCGTCCTCGCCCACGCCGTCGGGAAGCGCAGCACGCGCAAACAAGGTCCCGACGTTATCTGGCGTTTTAGCCGGAATGACTTCGGCGAGCCGGAGCCCAGTTCTAGGACGCGTCGGCCATCGAGGTCGCCCAACACCCACTCGTCCGGGCCGTGGTCGGGATACTGGGTCCAATTCAGCCAGGTCGTGGCTCCGGCTGCATTGACCGCGCGTCGCGGCATGGCCTTGTCAGCGAACTCTCGCCAGACCTGAGTTCGTGTCGTCACTAGCACTGCCTTCCCGCCCTCAATCGGCGAGGACGACCCTGCCGAGTTCGGCAGGCGAGGCGAGCAGGCCGTGCTTGGGCAGCACGCGCACGGTGTAGCCGAGCGAACCGGCGTGTGGCAGC
>CAJCJE010000149.1 GCA_903970565.1 Candidatus Melainabacteria bacterium
TGGACGGCGTGCTGCTGACCCCCTCCGCCGAGGCGAGCGGCACCGTGCTGCCGGAACTGCGCCGGCTGGGCCTGCCGCTCGTGCTCGTCGACCGGGTACCCGAACACACCGGCGTCGACCAGGTCGGCCCGGAGAACGTCCAGGCAACCTCGGACCTGGTCCGGCACCTCGGCGAACTCGGGCACCGGCGGATCGCGATGATCAGCGGACCACAGTCGGTGAGCACCTCGGCCGAGCGGGTGCTGGGCTACCGGCTCGGGCTCGGCCGGGCGAAGCTGGTGTGGGACGCGGCGCTGGTGCACAGCGTCGCACCGGGCGAGGCGGGCGCCGCGCTGAGCGCGCTGTTGGACGGGCCGGACGCGCCGAGCGCCGTGGTCGCCGGCGACAGCACGGCGCTGGTCGAGGTGTTGCGGGTGGCGCGTGATCGCAAGCTGCTCGTCGGCAAGGAGCTGGCCGTCGTCGCGCACGACGACGCGGACTGGACCAGGCTCGTGCAGCCGGCCATCACGACGACCGCGCAGCCGGTCGCGGAGATCGGCGCGACTGCGGTCGCGATGCTGCTGGCCAGGATCGCCGACCCGGAGAAGGCGGCCACCACGGTGCGTATCCCGCCGACCCTGATGCACCGCCAGTCCTGCGGCTGTCCCTGAGGCCGCCGCGCCGGACCGCCCTCCCCGCGAGGCGACCCCCGCGAACCTTCTCCGGTCTATCTGGTCTATCTGGTCTATCTGGTCTGTTCGGCCTTTCGATCTATCTGGCCTGTTCGGGCTATCCGGCCTGTTCGGCCTGTCCAGTCAGGAGGTGGCCTTGAGTTTGCCGACCACGTAGTTGGACAGCTTGGTGGCAGCATCGGCACCGTTGTCCGCGCCGCCGGAGGAGTAGACGCTGATCACGGACTTGCCGACCTGGACGGCCTGTAGGGTGCTGCCGGTCTGCCAGGCCGAGTCGGTCAGCGTGATGGTGTAGGCGTCGTCGCCGAGACCGGGGGTCTGCGCTTCGGCCACCTTTACGTGGGTGCTGGTCTGCGCGTCGGTGTAGGTCGGGCAGGTGGTGGCCAGCTTGGCGAGATCGGCCAGGACGGTCTGCGCGTCGGCGCCCTGGTAGGTGTCGATCTCCTGGGCCAGTTCCTCGCTGGTGTCCTTGTTGATGTAGTCGCTCTGCGCGAAGGACACGCTACCGATGCCCGGCAGCGTCGGCCAGCCGGTCCCGCCGAGCAGCGTGCAGTCGGGGGCGGCGGCGTTGGCGGTGGTGGGCGACTGGTAGGTGTCGCCGGTGTTGCGGCTGCCGCTGGAGTCCTGGATGAAACCGGCGGGGAAGTACGCGGCGGGCGCGAGGGCCGCGTTGAGCCGGGTACCGGTCGGCAGGTCGGCGTCGGGATCGGTGCTGGTCGGCGCCGCCGCGCTGGTGGTCGAGCCGTCAGCGGCGTTCGCGGCGTTCGATGACGCCGAGGAACCGGACGAGCAGCCGAGCAGGGCCAGCGGAAGCGCCGCCGCGAGGATCACGGCGGCCGTGGGCAGGGTCAAGCGCATGAGGTATCTACGTCGCTGTTCTCGGGAATATGGGTTGGGATGTTCGGGGAGATGCGCGGCCGAGGACACGTCCCGGCAACGTTGACACAGCGGTACTCGGCGCTGCCGCCGAGTACCAGCCGCACTGTATCCGCCGATTACCGCCATTGTGCGGCCGGTGCCCGATTCTGCCGAGGTGCTGTTGCTCTCAGCGGTTCGGCAGGGTGTCGTCGTCGGCCTGATGATGGGCAATCTGATGCCTGGCGACCCGGCCGCCGTCAATCTGATGGCCATCAACTTGATGATCAGCAGCTTGGTGTTTGGCAGTCTGGTGTTTGGCAGTTGTGTTATTGGCGTTTTGGGCGAATGAGTTACTGATGTCTTTCACAGGCGGATTGCCGGCGGCCCGGCCGCGGGTGGACCCGGCCTCGGCCTGCTCGTGTTCCAACCTCGCCGCCGCTTCCAGCAGCATCCAGGCGCCGGCCTGTACCGAGAGATCGCGCTCGGGCAGGGCTTCCCCGGCGCTGCCGTGCCGCGCCTGGAGCGAACCGCGCTGGTCGCGTCGTCCGCGCTGTTCCTGCTGCCCGCGCTGTCCGTGCGGCCTCGGCAGGACCGCCGGCTTGGTCCAGTCCGGTCCGAACAAAGGACCACCAGGGGCGATGGTCCGATTGCGCCAGGCCGCCTCGGCCGAGGCGAACACCAGGTCCCCGGCCAGCCTGGCCGGTCGCGCGAACTGCGGACCGAGGCCGGGCAGGACCGTGGCGGCCAGCGCCAGATACCGGGCCAGGATGCCGCCGAACAGGCCGCCGTCGCCGCCACCCTGGCCGCGTATCACCAGGTCACCGACCTTGCCGGCCGGCACGGTGACCCGGCGGGCAACCGCGTCGATGGTGCGCACCGCGCGAGTCGCCCAGACGCTTTCGCCGTACGGCGCATCCCGCCTGGCCAGCTCGACACAGGCGCCAAGGAACACGCCCTGGCAGTAACTGTAGATCGCCTTGTCGATGTCGCGAATGGACCCGTCCGGCTCGATATGCAGGCCGTCCCAGACCAAACCGCTCTCGGGGTCGAGAAGATTGTCCTCAATCCAGTCCACTGTGGACCTCGCACGCTGCCGGTCGGTCCGCTCGCCAGCGCCCGGAGAGTCCATATCGGACAGTCGGGCGAACAGGATCGCGGCAGGGCCGTTGGCCGGCACGTTCTTGAAGTCGTCGCCCACCCGCCACCAGATCCCGCCGCCGGAATGATCGGTCCACCCCGAGCGCAGCCGGGCCCCGATGTCGGCGAGCGCAGCCGAGCTGGGCACGGTGACGTACTGGTCGGCGCGCAGCAGCGCGAGACCGAGCCAGGCGATGTCGTCGTAGTAGCTGTTGAGCCAACGGCCGAGGTTGCGACGGTGAATGCCCCGGACCATCCGCTGCACGCTGGCCCTGCGGGCGTCGGTCGGGGCGCGGTGCAGCGCGTCGACGAGGCAGTCCAGCAGGTGCGCCTGCCACCAGTAGTCCCAGTGGCCGAAACTGCGCTGGTTGGCTGAGGCCGGCCAGCCGACCACCCCGAGCATGGTGCCGGGCATGGCCCACAGCCGGCGCAGGTGCCGAGCGTAGATGGCCCGCTCGGCCACGCCGGCCCGCGCGGCCCAGAGCGCGGGGCTCGGCTGCGTCTTCCGCTCGGTCACCTGTCCATACTGGCTGCTGAATCGGTCCGGGGTACCGCTGAAAGCGGTCCGGTCACCAAGCTGTGTTCAGATCCGCATGCTGGCGGACCCAGGTATGCATCACCACCCCGGCCGCGACGCCGGCGTTGATCGAGCGGGTCGAGCCGAACTGCGCGATGGAAACCACCAGTTCGGCGCCGTGTTTGGCCGGTTCGGAAAGCCCCGGCCCCTCCTGGCCGAACAGCAGCACACAGCGTCGTGGCAGGTCGGTGACCTCCAGCCGCACCGAGCCGGGCGTGTTGTCCACCGCGACCACGGTCAGCCCCTCGGCACGGGCGTAGTCGGCGAGTCCGGCGAAGTCCGGATGATGGTGTACATGCTGGTAGCGGTCGGTCACCATCGCGCCGCGCCGGTTCCACTGCCTGCGCCCGACGATGTGTACCGCGCGCGCGGCGAATGCGTTGGCGGTGCGCACCACGGTGCCGATGTTCGCGTCATGCTGGAAGTTCTCGATGGCAACGTGAAAATCGTGCCGGCGGGTGTCCAGCTCGGCGACGATCGCCTCCCGA
>CAJCJE010000150.1 GCA_903970565.1 Candidatus Melainabacteria bacterium
CCTCAACCAGGTCGCCGACCCCGCCTCGCCGAACTACCGGCACTACCTGACGCCGAAGGAATTCGACGCCGATTACGGGCCCAGCAGCGCGGACGTTGCCACGGTGACCGCGTACCTGACCTCGGCCGGGTTGCACGTGACGGGCGTGTCCGGCAACCGGCAGGTGGTGGACGCGACGGGCGACGCGGCCACGATGGAGCACGCATTCGACACCACGATCGGCACCTACCAGCGCGCCGGCGAGTACGGGGCCCGGTCCCGCGCTCGGGACTACTACGCGAACGACACCGCACCCACCCTGCCGGCCGGCGTCGCCGGTGTGGTGCAGGGCATCGCGGGCCTGGACGACTACGCGGTACGCACCAACGACGCGGTCCGCGCGAAGCCGGCGGCCACCATATCGGGGTACACCCCGAGCGAGCTGCACACCGCGTACAACACCACGTCGCTGGGTACCGGTAGCGGTGAATCCGTTGCGCTGTGGGAGTTCGACGGCTACCAGCAGAAGAACATCAGCGCATACGACAAGGAGTTCCAGATCAGCCCGCCCACGCCGGTCACCGAATCGGTCGACGGCGCGAACTACAACTCCAGCCCCGGCGACGGCCAGGGCGAGGTCGAGCTGGACATCGAGATCGTGCAGGGCATGGCCTCGGCCGCGAACACCTACGTCTACGAGGCGCCCAACTCCGACCAGGGCCAGATCGACATGGCCAACCAGATCGTCAGCGACGACCTGGTCTCGGTCACCTCGATCTCCTGGGGTGAGTGCGAGCCCGACAGCGCGTCCGCGACGATCTCCAGCACGGACGACGCGCTGGAGCAGGGCGCGGCCGAGGGCATCAGCTTCTACTCCGCTTCCGGTGACTCCGGCTCCGACGACTGCGAGGACGGCAGCACCGCCGTCGACTACCCCGGCAGCGACCCGAACGTGAGTAGCGTCGGCGGTACCTCGCTGAAGACCGGCAGTGGCAGCGCGTACAAGTCCGAGGTGGCCTGGAACAGCGACGGCGGTTCCTCCGGCGGCGGCGTGTCCACCGTGTTCTCGGCACCGAGCTGGCAGCAGGGTTCCGGCGGGATGCGCACCGTGCCGGACATCTCCTCCGACGCCGACCCGAACACCGGTTTCGCCATCTACTCGGCCGGCAGCTGGCAGGAATACGGCGGCACGAGCTGCGCGGCTCCGATGTGGGGCGGCTTCACCGCCCTGTACAACGCGAGGTCCGGCGGCCAGCTGGGCAACGCGAACCCCGCCCTGTACCAGGTCGGTGACGCGGGCACCGCGATCCACGACATCACCTCGGGCACCAACGGCGCGTACGAGGCCGGCAAGGGCTACGACGAGGTGACCGGTCTGGGCAGCTACAACGGCGCCAACCTGGCCGCCGCCCTGTAGCAGTCGGTCCCGGTCAACCGGACGGAGAAATCGGCCCGGTAGCACGGAATCCGCCTCGGAGGCGCCACGTCGGTGGTCGTCTCCGAGGCGCGGTCGCGGGAAACAACACCCGACAGAAGTGGGGAAGAAGTCAAGGGGCGACCCGCTCGACCAGCCTGGGGGTCGCCGGGAGCGGGTCGCCGCCGCCCAGCTTAGGCATAACCGGAAATTCCCGTTGCGGCGCATCCTCCGACTACCGAGACTGTGCCTAACGCCACCCGTTCGAGTGGCCAGATGGGCAACCGGGTGAAATTGACCGCCGGACGGTACGGCAGGATATCCGTCCTTCCGATATCACCGGGGTGGGCAATTCCCAGTGGTTGGTTGAGTGCAGTGATCCTTTCGGCCGCTATCGCGCGATGACCGTCCTGGCGCGCCGCGACGAGGTGGTCGTCGTCGCCCCGCCCGGCGAGTCGGCCGTCCTGTCGGTCCAGCAGATCCGGGATCTCGACCGCGCCCTCGCCGGCGCGGCCGAGGACACCGGCTGGCCGGTCGCGGTCTCCGGATGAGCACGCCGACGACGAGATCGACGTGAACGACCCGGTCGGCGAGGGGTCGGCGGCGGCGCTGCGGGATGCGGTGCTGGACCGGTTGACCGCGCTGGAGCAGTTCGCCGGGGTCGGCGAACCCGGCTCCGGTCGCCCCGGAGGCCGCGCGGACACCAGGCGCGCCGGGGAACGCGGCGGTGATCTCGCCTCGGCGCTGCCGCTGGCCCGCACCGAACTGTCCCGCCTGGCCGACGGTTGGCGCCTGTTGCTCACCGGGCACGGCGTTGGCGAGGACGGTCGCTGCCGGGCGTGTCACGGTTGGGTCCGACACCGTCGCTGGCCGTGCCCGGTCTGGCTGACGGCTCATCGTCACCTGGTCGAGGATGCGCCGCCGGCGGAATCCGAGCCCGAACGACGTCGGTGGCACCGGCGCCGCGGACCGCTCGACAGGCTGAGCCGGTTGAATCCGCGCCGCCTGCTGGCCCGCCGCGCCGAGCGCCGATCCGGGAATCCGGCCGGTCGCAAGCTCGCGCGGGGGCCGGAAACCGGTTAGCCCGGCAACCCTCGGCCGGTCGCCGCTGGTCGCCTGCGTACCCGAACCGGCCCGAGTATCCGTATCCGCCCGCCTTCGGACACCGCGATAGGGCAGGATGGCCGCGTGATCGCCCGGACCTGGGCGGAGCGTGCCCACCACCGGGAGGACCAGTGCATGACGGCAGCGGTCGCATTGTCGTGCAGAGCCTGACCAAGCAGTTCGGCTCGGTCACCGCCGTGCAGAATCTCAGCTTCGTCGTCGAGCCGGGCTCGGTGACCGGATTCCTCGGTCCCAACGGCGCCGGGAAGACGACCACCCTGCGAACCGTGCTCGGCCTGGTCTCCCCCACCGTCGGCGAGGCGCTCATCAACGGCGTGCACTTCAACTCCCTCGGCGATTCTGGTCGGGTGGTCGGCGCGGTGCTGGAGGCACAGGGTTTCCACCCGAGGCGCAGCGCGCGCAACCATCTGCGGGTGTACGCGGCGGCGATCGGCGTGCCGGACGCGCGGGCCGAGGCGGTGCTGCAACTGGTGGGTCTCGGCGCGGCCGGCTCCCGCAAGGCGGGCGGGTTCTCCCTCGGCATGAAGCAGCGGCTGGCGCTGGCCACCGCACTGCTGGGCGACCCGCAGATCCTGATCCTGGACGAGCCGAGCAACGGCCTGGACCCCGAGGGCATCGCCTGGCTGCGCAACTTTCTCAAGTCGTTCGCGGCGACCGGGCGCACCGTGCTGATCTCCAGCCACCTGCTGGCCGAGGTCGAGCAAACGGTCGACCAGGTGATCATCATGAGCCGGGGTCAGACCGTGTACAACGGGCCGCTGGACAATCTGCGCCGCTCCCAGCAGGCCAGGGTGCTGGTCCGGCCCTCGGACCCGAACGCGCTCGTGGCGGCCCTGCACGGCGCGGAGATCTACAACATCGAGTCCACTCAGGACGGTCGACTGATGGTCGGCGGGGTGCGGACCGAGCAGATCGCGGACCTCGCGTTGCGGGCCGGGGTCTCGGTGTACGGCATCGAAGAGGAGCGGATCAATCTCGAAGCGCTGTACTTCAGCCTGACCAACGGCCAGTACACCCCCACCATGCCGGGCGTCGCCGCGCCGACGGTCGGCGGTTTCGGCCAGCAGACCGGCTACCAGCCCCCGGCCACCGGATACCAGCCGCCCACCGGATACCAGCCGCCCGCCAGCGGCTACCAGCCACCGGTGGCGCAACTGCCGCCGCCGCAGCCGTTCAACCCGAACCAGGGATTCCCACCGCAGCAACAGCTTCCGCCGCGGCTCGACCCGAGCCAGCCGCCCGCCGCCCACCAGCCGCCGCCCACTGACCCGTACCAGCAGTGGGCGCGGCAGCCCTGGGCCGGCCAGTCGACGGCCGACCAGACGCCGACGCCGCCCTCCGGCATACCGACGCCGGACCAGACCGCTCAGCACCAGACCGCTCAGCACCCGGCCGCTCCGGACCAAGCCGCTCCGGACCAGACCGGTTCGGAGCAGACCGGTTCGGAGCAGACCGGCCACGACGCGCCGCAGCAGCAGCAGCAGGCCGAGGAACAACCACCACAGCACGACCACCAGGAACCGGGGCCGAGCGGATTCGGAGGCAGCGCCTGATGGGCAACTCGATCAAGGCCGAATTCCGCAAGGTGCTCAGCACCAAGGTGTGGTGGGCGCTGCTGATTCCCTCAGCCGCGGTCGCCTTCCTGGCCAATCTCGGCTTCGCCTCGATCTCCTCCGCCGCGGACGGGATCGACGGCTCGGACCTGCACATTCCGTTGGGCTACCTCAGCCTTGGCGTGTCCTTCAGCTTCACCAGCATCTTCGCCTCGATCTTCGGCGCGCTGGGGATGGCCGGGGAGAACCGCCACCGCACGATCACCACCACCTACCTGACCGGGGCGCGCGGCAACGTGCTCGGCGCCAAACTGCTCGTGTACGGCATCTTCGGGCTCGGCTACGGCGTGATCACGCTCGCCTTCGCCACGCTCGGCGTCATTGCCCCGGCGAGTTCGGACGCACTGCCCGGTGCCGGTTCCTGGCTGCTGATCTCGTTGGTCGGCATCGTGGTGATCGCGCTGTGGGCGGTGCTCGGCGTCGGCCTCGGTGGCCTGATCAGCAATCAGGTCGCGGTCGTGCTGGTGCTGCCGTTGTACGGCCTGATCGGCGAGAGCCTGCTGCGTGGTCTGCTCACCGCGCTGAAGATCCCGGCCGTCAGCAACTACCTGCCGGTGCAGGCCTCGTCGGGTTCGGTGATCGGCCTCGCGTTCACGCGGTTCGTCAGCGAACTCGACGTGCCAGCGGGTTCCCCGGAGATCGACCAGGCCAGGACCGCCCTGGATGCCGCGGGTCTGCCCGACTGGTGGGTTTCCGGGCTGGTCTTCATCGCCTGGACCGCCCTGTTCTGCCTGATCGGCTGGGCCATCAGCCGGCGCCGCGACGTGACCTGAGCAGCAACGGGAGACCAGCACCGGAACCGGCGAGGGCCACGCTGCCCCGCCGGTTCTTTCCGTTAGCTCTGGCAACAATTCAATGGGATTTGGTCGGACCCGGCGCCTAGTCTGGACGGGTGCCCGAAAACACCCCCGTCCCCGACGCGCCGACCGGCTGGATTCGACGGCTGTTCCGGGTGTGCTGGCAGCATCCGGCGCTGGTCGTGGTGGTGGTCGTCAGCTCGGTCCTGGGCACCGGGCTGGAGGCGGTCGGGCCGCTGATCACCAGGGTCGGCGTCAACGACGCGGTCGCCGGCCAGACCAGCGAGATCGGCCTGTTGATCACCGTGCTGGTGGCGTTGGCGGCGATCCGGTTCGGTGCCGCGTTCCTGCGCCGCTACCTGGCCGGCAAGCTCGCCCTCGGCGTCCAGCACGACCTGCGCCAGGAGGTCTTCTCCTCGGTACAGCGGCTGGACGGCGGCAAACAGGACGAGCTGCGCACCGGCCAGGTGGTCTCCCGCGCCAATTCCGACCTGCAACTGGTGCAGGGCCTGCTGTCGATGGTGCCGATCTCCTTCGGGATGATCGCGCTGGTCATCACGTCGCTGGCGGCCATGCTGTGGCTGTCACCGCTGCTGACCCTCATCGCGCTGGTGGTGGTGCCGGCACTGGGCATCGTGGCCGGCCGCTCCCGCCGCAGGCTGTTCCCGGCGACCTGGTCGGCGCAGCAGCGCGCGGCCGACATCGCCCAGCGCGTCGAGGAGACCGTCACCGGGGTCCGGGTGGTGAAGGGCTTCGGCCAGGAGACCCGCGAGATCTCCCGGCTGGAGCAGGCCGCCCGCCGGCTGTTCGCCGAGCGGCTGCGGGCCGCCCGGCTCCAGGCCCAGCCGAACGCGACGCTCTCCACCCTGCCCTCGCTCGGCCAGGTCGCCGTACTGGCCCTGGGCGGCTGGCTGGCGCTGCGCGGCGAGATCAGCATCGGCACCTTCCTGGCCTTCGCCAGCTACGTCGCCACCCTGGCCGGCCCGGCCCGGCTGCTGTCCGGTCTGGTGATCATGGGCCAGATGGTGCGCGCCGCCGCCGAACGGGTCTACGAGCTGATCGACTCGCAGCCGGAGATCGTGGACGCACCGGATGCCCGCGAGGTGCCCGACGGCCCGGTCGGGGTGGTCCTGGACGAGGTGAGTTTCGGCTACACCCGCAGCGAACCGGTGCTCGACCACGTGTCGCTGCGGGTGGCGCCGGGCGAGACGCTGGCCCTGATCGGCACCTCCGGCTCCGGCAAGTCGACCGTGTCGCTGCTGCTGCCCCGGTTCTACGAGGTGCAGTCCGGGTCGATCGCGATCGGTCCGCCGCAGCAGCCGGTCGACATCCGCGAGCTGACCCTCTCGGCCCTGCGGCACACCGTCGGGGTGGTGTTCGAGGAAGCGTTCCTGTTCTCCGACTCGGTGCGCGACAACATCGCCTACGGCCAGCCGGAGGCCACCGACGAGCAGGTGTTCGCGGCGGCACGGGCCGCCGAGGCGGACGGATTCATCCGGGACCTGCCGGACGGGTACGACACCAGGGTCGGCGAGCGGGGGCTGACGCTGTCCGGTGGCCAGCGGCAGCGGATCGCGCTGGCCAGGGCGCTGCTGTCCGACCCTCGGGTGCTGGTGCTCGACGACGCGACCTCGGCGGTGGACGCGGTCACCGAGGCGGCCATCCAGCAGACCCTGCGGTCGGTCACGGCCAGCCGGACCACGCTGATCATCGCGCACCGGCGCTCCACCCTCGCCCTGGCCGACCGGATCGCGGTGCTGGACGCCGGCAAGGTCGTCGATGTCGGCACCGAGGCCGAACTGGCGCGGCGCAGTCCGCTGTTCCGGGCGCTGCTGGCCGGTCCCGGTGAGGCCATCGACGAGCTGGCCACCGTCGCAGGCGACCTCGAACCCATCCTCGAACCCGGCCCGGACGGCATCACCGCGCGGCTGTGGCCGGAGCCGGAACCCGAAGAGTTCAGCGCCGGCAGCGCGAAGGCACTGGCCGCGGCCGGGGCGAACCCGTGGCCGGGCGCGGACGCGATTCCGCCGACGCCGGAGCTGGTGGCGGCCGTGCAGACCCTGCCGCCGGCCACCGACACCCCGAACCTGCCCGGTATCGACCCGACCGAGGCCGATCCGCGCTTCCGTCTCGGCACCCTGTTGCGCCCGGTGCGCCGGCCGCTGCTGGTCGCGCTGTTGCTGGTCAGCATCGACGCGCTCGCCGCGGTCGCGCTGCCGGTGCTGATCCGCGACGGCCTGGACAACGGCGTTTCCGCGCACGTCGAGTCGGTGATCTGGGTGATGTCGCTGATCGGGCTGGGGGTGGTGATCCTCGACTGGATCGCGCTGGCCCTGGAAACCCTGGTCGCCACTCGGGCCGGCGAGAACGTGCTGTTCCTGCTGCGGGTGCGCAGCTACGCCCAGCTTCAGCGGCTGGGCCTGGACTACTACGAGCGCGAGCTCGGCGGCCGGATCATGACCAGGATGACCACGGACGTGGACGCGCTGTCCACGTTCCTCCAGACCGGTTTGATCACCACCGTGGTCAGCGTGCTGACCGTGGCCGGGATGACCGTGGCGATGGTGGTGATCGACATCCGGTTGGCCGCGTTCGCGCTCGCCGCGCTGCCGATCCTGATTGTCGCGACGGTGTTCTTCCGCCGACTGTCCTCAGTGGCCTATGCCGACGCGCGGGAGAAGGTCAGCGCGGTCAACGCGGACCTCCAGGAGAACGTCTCCGGGCTGCGGGTCTCCCAGGCCAACTCGCAGGAGGGCCGCACCGCGCGGACCTTCGAGCGCCTCTCCGACGACTACCGGCGCTCCCGGCTGCGGGCCCAGCGCTACATCGCCGTCTACTTCCCCGGCATCACCTTCCTGTCCGAGACCGCGCAGGCCGTCGTGCTCGGCGTCGGGGCGCTGTGGGTGGCGCACGGCCAGCTCAGCACCGGGGTGCTGGTGGCGTTCCTGCTGTACCTCAGCCAGTTCTTCGCGCCGGTGCAGCAGCTGTCCCAGGTGTTCGACGGCTACCAGCAGGCGCGGGTGGGGATGCAGCGCATCGGTGACCTGCTGCACACCGAGACGACCGTGACCCCCTCGACGCATCCGGTGCTCCCGCCGCCCCGGCTGCGCGGCGAGGTCGAACTGCGCGAGGTCAGCTTCAGCTACCCCGGGGCGAACCGGCCGGCGCTGGAGCGGATCAGCGTCCGGGTACCGGCCGGGCAGACCGTCGCGCTGGTCGGCGAGACCGGCGCCGGCAAGTCCACCTTCGTCAAACTGCTCGCCCGGTTCTACGACGCCACCGATGGCCGGGTGCTGGTCGACGGCGTCGACGTGCGCGACTACGAGCTGGCCGGTTTCCGGCAGCGCCTCGGCGTCGTGCCGCAGGAGGCGCACCTGTTCACCGGTGATCTCGCCGACAACGTCCGCTACGGCCGGCCCGACGCCTCCGACGCGACGGTGGAGAAGGCGGTCCGGGAGGTGGGCGCGCTGCCGATGGTGGCCGCGCTGCCGGGTGGTTTCCGCCATCCCATCGGTGAACGCGGCCAGGGCCTGTCGGCCGGGCAGCGGCAGCTGGTCGCACTGGCCAGGGCCGAACTCGTCGAGCCAGACCTGCTGCTGCTGGACGAGGCGACCGCGGCGCTGGACCCGGCGACCGAGACCGCGGTGCTCTCGGCGAGCGAGCGGATGGCCCGACGGCGCACCACGTTCGTGGTCGCGCACCGGCTGGCGACCGCGGCCCGCGCGGACCGGATTCTGGTCCTGGACGGCGGCCGGATCGTCGAGGACGGCAGTCATACCGAGCTGTTGGCGGCCGAGGGCCACTACGCCCGGCTCTGGCGCTACTCCTCGGCGGGCACCTCCTCGACGGACTCGATGAACCCGGTGAACACCGCGCACGACATCGCCGGTTCGGTCAGCTCGACCGACTGAGGAATCGGCCGGGAAGCCGGCCGGAGGAGAAACTGAAGAATTGATATCGCCGCCGGTCCGCGCGACTGGCGTGCTGGCCAGATGCATATGCCCTGCGTGTCGCCTCGGGATCGATCCGGCGATCGGGCATGTGACAGAACGCTCGTTGCCACTGGTTGGTCTGCTGTGAATCACGCCTCGCGGAGGACTAGCCTGGTTGACAGAAATCAGATCCGGGCCAGGTTCGAGACAGATAGAGGCGAGCGTCAACCGTGTCCAGCAGTCCCGCGTCACAGTTCGGGCCCAACGAGTGGCTTGTCGAAGAGATGTACGAGCAGTTTCTCGCCGACCCCTCCTCCGTAGACTCGGCGTGGCACGACTTCTTCGCCGACTACAAGCCCACTGAACGTGCGGCCGGCGTCGGCGACAACGTCGCGGCACCCACCGGCAGTGCGGCGACCGAAGGGGCCAGCACCGTCGGTGGTCCGACCACTACCACCAGTACGGCCGCTACGACGACGATCACCGCGCCGGCGACCAACCCTGCCACCAATGGCACGCCGAACACAACGGCGGCCTCGGCCAACGGCAGCCAGACCGGTAGCCCGGCGACGACCTCCGGCCCCGCCCTGCGCGCGCCGGGTGGCCCGGTGACGCCGGCCCTGCCCACGTTGTCGACCAACGGCAAGCCCTCCCCGCAGCAGGCCGCCAAGGCCGCTCCGGTGCAGCCGGCCGCCGGTGAGACCAGCGCGGTGATCCGGGGCGCCGCCGCCGCGATCGTCAAGAACATGCAGCAGTCGCTGACCGTGCCGACCGCGACGAGCGTGCGCGCGGTGCCGGCGAAACTGTTGGCCGACAACCGGATCGTGATCAACAATCATCTCAAGCGCACCCGTGGCGGGAAGATCTCCTTCACCCACGTCATCGGTTACGCCGTGGTCAGGGCGCTCCAGGCGTACCCGAACATGAACCGGCACTTCGCCGAGGTCAACGGCAAGCCG
>CAJCJE010000151.1 GCA_903970565.1 Candidatus Melainabacteria bacterium
GTTCCGCCGCGAACTGGGCCGCGAGCCCCAGCGACGTTCCCGCCGGCAGGCCCGCGAGCACCGCGTACTGCTCGTACCCGGCCAGCGTCCCGGCCGCCCCTCCCAGCGAGGCAGGCAGTGCCGCTCGCGCCGCGCGAACCCGGATCGCCGCCTGCGCCGCCAGGGTCAGCCATCCCGCTGCCTTCAGCCCGAAGGTCGTCGGCACCGCGTGCTGGGTGAGCGTACGGGCCGCCATGACGGTGTCCCGGTGGGCAGTGGCCAGGCCGGCCAGCGCGCTGGCTGTTCGGTCGAGGTCGGTGGCGATGGCGTCCAACGCTCGTGCGCACAGCAGCATCATCGCGGAGTCGAGGACATCCTGGCTGGTACCGCCCTGGTGGACGTGCTCGGCCGCCGCCGCGTCACCCACCGCGACCAGGGCGGTCAGTTGCTGGACCAGGGCCACCACGGGATTCGCGGTCTCCCGGACGCCTGCCGCCAACCCGGACATGTCCAGCTCGTCGGCGTGCGCCGCCGCACGGATCGCGTACAGCGACGAGCTGGGGATCATCCCGGCCCGTTCCTGGACGGTCGCGAGCGCGACCTCCACGGCCAGCATCGCCCGCACCCACGCGCGGTCGTCCAGTTCTACGGTCCCCGCTACCCAGCCGGGCCCGAACACGCCGGCATCGATTCCCGGTTCCATCAGCGTGCTCCCGCCGCAACAGTGGGGTTGCGCCGTTCGAGCGCGGCGGCCAGGCTTGCGCGGGCCACGGCGTCGGCGTCGCTGAGGATCACCGAGTTCACCCCGGGTCTGATGCCCGCCGCGGTGATCCAGTGCACGGTCTCGGTCGGTACGCCGAAGGCGAACCGACGCGGATGTGCTCGCCCGTTGCCGTCGATGAGGTGGTAGGGCCGGTGGGTGACCGCCAGGCCGCCGGTCGGGTAGGAACCGCCACCGAGGATGGGAATGCGGTGCAGCCGGGATTCCTCTCGGGCCAACAGGTTGCGCACCAACGGGTC
Organism: Candidatus Melainabacteria bacterium; assembly: GCA_903970565.1. Taxonomy (GTDB): domain Bacteria; phylum Actinomycetota; class Actinomycetes; order Mycobacteriales; family Pseudonocardiaceae; genus CAJCJE01. Next base: position 1,000 of record CAJCJE010000151.1, read on the forward strand.
GATCGTGAGCCTCAGGTCGGTCTCCGGCAGACGTGCCTCGATCAGCGTCGTGGCGCTCTCCCGCAGGTCCGGCAACATCGTTGAGCTTGCGACGAACCGGTGTGTCGAGGTGTCCTGCTCGACCACCAGTCCAGGTCCCATGACCGACACGATGCCCGCGTCGATCAGCGCGGTCAGCTCCTCCACCCGCTGCGCGGGCGGACCGATCGACAGGTAGGCGTTCAGCGGCATGTACCACCGTTGCAGGTCGTCACGGTAGGAGTCGCCGGACAGCACGCCGTGGTCGACCGCGAGCCGGATCTCGTTGCGCAGGTCGCGCAGGACATCGAGGGCGGATTTGAGTGCGCTGTGCACGTTTCCCAGGCGCGCCTCCAGTACGTCACTGTCCAGGTAGGACCGAAGCCAGTCCCGGAAGGCTCCGGTGGAACGCAGGCCCAGTTCACCGTAGGGGATCGCGATCCGCTGCCAGTTCCAGCGTTCGTCCTCGGCGATGCCCGCGCTGGTCAGCAGCCGCTGTTCAGCCGCTGACGGCCGCGCCGTGAACGGGTCGGTGCTGTCCTGGACACCGTTGTTCGCAAGCAGGTCCTCCCGCGCGGTTGCCGTGAAGTAGTGCAGGAACGACGCGGCGTCGCAGACACAGTTGCGCTCGCGCACCAGCGTGGCGTAGTAGACCGCGCGTACCTCGACGTCGATCAGCGGCCACACGTCGTGGCGGAAGTCGACCGGCCGGCCGTGCACCGCTCGGGCCTGTAGTTCCCTGGCCACGTCCTCGGTCAGGAAGATCGGCTGGTGCCGGCCGGACGGCCCCTTCTGGTTGTCTCCACGGGCCTGGTAGGGGACGCCCCGCCGCGATCCGGTGACCAGTCGGGGTTCCCGGCCGGAGGGCCGATAGGTCAGCACGCCGTCCGCGCTCCGGGAGAACGAGCCGCCTCGGCCGACCGTCAGCAGCGCCATGTGGTCGAAGAAGTTGAGTCCCATGCCGCGCAGGATGGTCACCTCACCCGGCCCGATCTCGTCGAGCTTGACGTCGGCGGGGTTGCCGGGCGGCAGGTAGCGCAGTCCGTGCGTGTCGGCGAACCGGAGCAGGGCGGCCTCCGCCCTGCTCAGCCGCGTCGGCAGATGGCCCTGGGCCAGCACGACCGCGTCGAGGTCCTCGATCGTGCCGGCCCCGTTGGCAAGCCGGACGACCTGCGAGCCGTCCTCGGCCTCGCGCAGGTCCAGCACGCCGTCGGTGTGCTGGACTATCGTCACGTTTCCCGGAGCGGTGCGTATCACGCGCCGCAGCATCCAGTTGAGGTAGTGACCGTAGAACGAACGCGACGGGTACGAGTCCGGGCCGAGTCGAGCGGCCTCAAGCCGGACCTCGGGCGGGATGTCGGCCGGCAGGGCGAACAGGGACAGAAACCTGGCCCACTCGTGCAGGCTCGGGCCCACCACCACCGGTCCGGCGCAGGCCACGCTGTCGTCGACGAACATGCTGATCTGGGAGGTCACCGTGTTCATCAACAGTTCCGGGTCCTGGGTGGACCGCCACACCTCGCCACCGCTGCCGGCGCGCGGGTCCACCACGTGCACCAGCAGTTCCTGCCCGGTCGGCAGGCATTCCGGCGCATTGGCGCACATCCGCTCCAACACCGACAGCCCGCGCGGACCGAGGCCGACGATGCACACCCGGACGATCCGCGCCGGGGCCACGAAGGGGAGGTGCGTCATGCCGGTGCGGCTACCAGCAGGCTGGTCTCCAGGGCAAGTTCGTGCACCGATTCCACGCGAAGACCCGCACCGTCCAGGATGGACTTGTATCCGTTGAGGGAGCGTTCCCGGCCGCCCGCCATCATCAGCAGGTGCAGGTCGAA
>CAJCJE010000152.1 GCA_903970565.1 Candidatus Melainabacteria bacterium
CCTGGCCAAGTCCGTCACCGTCGAGTAGGTGTGCTGGATTTCGGGTACCGGGAGAGCACGGGCAGCGGCAGGGGAGCACGGGGATGCAGGGCATCTGGACCACCGACCACATTCGGGCCGCCGAGGACCGGCTGCTGGCCAGGACGCCCGACGGCGCGCTGATGCGCAGGGCCTCCTTCGGCCTCGCCGTCGAGGCGGCGGCGATGCTCGCCGAGCACGTCGGCGGCGTGGTCGGAGCCAGGGTGGTGCTCCTGGTCGGTGCCGGCAACAACGGCGGTGACGCGCTGTGGGCCGGGGCCTTCCTACGCCGCCGGGGGGTCGCGGTGACCGCCGTCCTGCTCGACCCGGACCGCGCCCACCCGGCGGGACTCGCCGCGCTGCGCACGGCCGGCGGCCGGGTCAGCACCGACGCCGCTGCCGACATCGCCGCCGCCGACCTGGTCGTCGACGGCATCGTCGGCCTGTCCGCGCACGGACCCCTGCGTCCGGCCGCCGCCGACCTCGTCGACCTGGTCCGCGCCCCGATCCTCGCCGTGGACCTGCCCAGCGGCGTCGAACCGGACACCGGCGCGGTCGACGGCCCGGCGGTCACCGCCGAGGTCACCGTCACCTTCGGCGCCCGCAAACCGGTGCACGTGCTCAGCGACGGGTTCGTCCGGTCCGGCCGGGTCCGGCTGGTGGACATCGGACTCGGACCGGAACTCGGCGAACCCGACCTGATCCGGCTGGAGACCGCCGACGTCGCCGGGCTCTGGCCGATTCCCGGCCCCGGCGACGACAAGTACAGCCAGGGCGTCACCGGCCTCGCCGCCGGCTCGGCCACCTATCCGGGGGCCGCGGTGCTCGCGGTCAGCTCCGCCGTGCTGGCCACCTCCGGGATGGTCCGCTACACCGGCAGCGCCGCCGAAGCCGTCCGGTCCCGCTGGCCGGAAGTGATCACCACCGGCTCGGTCGCCGACGCGGGCCGGGTGCAGTCCTGGGTGGTCGGTCCCGGTTTCGGCACCGGCCCGGCCTCCCGCGAGGTGCTGGCGCACATCCTCGGCGTCGGCGTGCCGGTCTGCGTGGACGCCGACGCGATCACCATGCTCGCCCAGAACCCGGACCTGTGGGACGCTCGCCAACCCGGCACCCCGCTCGTGCTCACCCCGCACGCCGGCGAATTCGCCCGGCTGACCGGTTCGCCGGTCGGGCCCGACCGGGTCGCCGCCGCGAAACAGGCCGCCCGCAGGACCGATGCCGTCGTGCTGCTGAAGGGCCACACCACCGTGGTCGCCGCGCCCGACGGCCGGGTGCTGGTCAACCCGGCCCGCTCCGCCTGGCCGGCCACGGCCGGTTCCGGTGACGTGCTCTCCGGACTGATCGGCGCGCTGCTGGCCGCCGGCCGCGACCCGTTCCTCGCTGCCGGCGCCGCCGCGTTCGTGCACGAACTCGCCGCCGACCTGGCCGCCTCGGGAGCCCCGACGCCCGCGTCCCGGCTGGCCGAGGCCATCCCCGCCGCGATTCGGGCCGTCCGGACCGTTCCTGCCCGCTGAAACCTGGTCGTCGACGCTGTGCTGGGTGCCGTGGTCGAGGCCGTGCCGGGGCGGCCGGTTCACCCCGTGGGCCGACCCGGTGTCGCGGCCGGTCAGGTCGGATGTGCAAGCATTTCCACCATCATGGCTGCTCCCCTCCCGGTCCGCGCCGAGGTCGTCATCGACCTGGACGCCGTCGCGCACAACGTCGCGCTGCTCGTCGAGCGCGCGGCGTCCTCCGGGGCCGCGACGATGGTCGCGGTCAAGGCCGACGCCTACGGCCACGGTGCCGTTGCGGTCGCCGCCGCCGCGCTGCGGGCCGGCGCGACCTGGCTGGGCTCCTGCTCCCTGGCCGAGGCGCTGACCCTGCGCGAGGCCGGCATCGCCGGCCGCATCCTGGCCTGGCTGGACCTGCCCACCGTCGACTACGCCCCCGGCGTCGTTGCCGACATCGACCTGTCCGTCGCCTCCCGGGCGGCCCTGGACCAGGTCATCGACGCGGCGACCCGGACCGCTCGACGGGCCAGGGTCCACCTCAAGATCGATACCGGTCTCTGCCGCAACGGCGCCGTCCCCGACCAGTGGCCCGACCTCGTCCGCCACGCCGCCGCCGCCGAGCGGGCCGGGACCGTGGAGGTCGTCGCCGTCTGGTCCCACCTGGCCTGCGCCGACGAACCCGGCCACCCCTCGATCGACGCGCAGGCCAAGCGGTTCGACGCGGCATACCAGCTGGCCAGAGCTGCCGGTCTGCGGCCGATGCGGCACCTGGCGAACTCCGCCGCCGCCCTCACCCGGCCCGACCTGCACTTCGACCTGATCCGGATCGGCATCGCCGCCTACGGCCTCAATCCCGTGCCACAGCAGGAAGATCTGCGACCCGCGATGAGTTTCCGCTCCTCGGTCGCGTTCACCAAACGGGTACCGGCCGGCGAGTCCGTCTCCTATGGACACACCTGGACCTCGGCCAGGGAGAGCACCCTCGCGCTGGTCCCGGTCGGCTACGCGGACGGCGTGCCGCGCGGTCTCTCCGGCCGGATGGAAGTCTTCCTCGGCGGCGCGCGGCGGCCGGTCGTCGGCCGGGTCAGCATGGACCAGATCGTGGTGGACGTCGGTGACGAGCCGATCCGGCCCGGCGATCCGGTGCTGCTGTTCGGTTCCGGCGCGCACGGCGAACCGACCGCGCGGGAGTGGGCCGACAAGCTGGGCACCATCGACTACGAGATCGTCACCGGGATGTACCGGCCGCGCGTGGTCCGCCGCTACGTCGGCCTCGGCCTCGGCCTCGAATCGGCGTCACCTGTCGACTCGGGTTCGGTCCTCGGCGTCGTTTCGGGCGGCGGCTTGCTGTCCGGCGGCGAGCCCTTGTCGGGTGGTGGCCCGCTCTCGGGCGGCGGCTTGCTGTCCGGCGGCGAGCAGCTGTCGGGTGGTGGCGCGTGATGGCGTCCGGGCGGCTGCTCGGCATCCTCGGCGGTCTGGCCGGTGCGGCCACCGCCGGGTTGACCGTCGCCGGCGTGGTCCGGTCCCGCCGCCGACGGGCCATCGAGGGCGGTGACCCCTACGTCGACGAGCCCTTCGGGCTGCTCGAACCGGACCGCACCCGCACCGTGGCCGCCGACGACGGCGTGCCCCTGTCGGTCGAACAGATCGACCCGGCCGCCGGAGGACGCGCCGAGCTGACCGTGGTCTTCGTGCACGGCTTCGCGCTGAGCAGGCTCAGCTGGTACTTCCAGCGCCGCGACCTGGCGAAACTGACCGATCCCAAGATCAGCATGGTCCTCTACGACCAGCGCGGACACGGCCGGTCCGGTCGGCCCGGCGACGAATCCTGCACCATCGACCAACTCGGCCGCGACCTCGACGTGATCCTGCGCTCGGTGGCGCCGGCCGGGCCGCTGGTGCTGGTCGGACACTCGATGGGCGGCATGACAATCATGGCGCTGGCCGAACAGCGACCCGAACTGTTCGCCGAGCGGGTCCGTGGAGTCGCGCTGATCGGCACCTCGGCCGGCGAGGTCGGCCGACGCGGCCTGCCGCGCCCGGTGCTGTCCCGCTACAATCCGCTGACCAGGAAGGTCGGTGAATTCGCCAACTGGCAGCCCGGCCTCGTCGACTGGATTCGGTCGGCCGGCGGCGCCGTGACCAGGCAGGCGGTCCGCCAACTCGCCTTCGGCGACCGCGCGGTGCCCGCCTCGCTCGTCGACTTCATGGTCAGGATGCTCGCGGTGACACCGGTTTCGGTGCTCACCGACTTCCTGCCCACCCTCGGCACGCACAACCGGTTCGCCGCGCTGGCCGGTCTTCGGCACTGCCACGTGCTGGTGATCAGCGGCGATCGCGACCAGCTCACCCCGTTCTCCCATGCCGAGCGGATCGCCGAGGAACTGCCCGATGCCAGGCTCGTGCGCGCCTTCGGCGCCGGGCACATGGTCATGCTCGAACAATCCGATCTGATCACCGACGAGCTGGCCGTCCTGCTGCGGGCCTGCTCGTCGAGCGCACCCGGTCTGCGTAGGCGGTGGAGGAACACGTGAGTACCGACAGGAAAAACCTCGGATCAACCGGCCCGGCCGGCGTAGCCACGGCTGGTGTGGGGGTCGGCGGGGCAGCCCCTGAGGTGGCTGCGGCCGGCTCGGGTTCGGAGGTTGGCTCGGGTTCGGAGGTTGGCTTGGGTTCGGAGGTTGGCGGCCCGGCCCCAGAGTCCGGCCCGGCGATCGAGCTGGCCACCGTCGAGGACACCCTCGACTTCGGCAGGCGCCTGGGCGAGACCCTCCGGGCCGGTGACCTGATCCTGCTTGCCGGTCCGCTCGGCGCCGGCAAAACCGTGCTGGCCCGTGGCATCGGGGCCGCGCTCGGCGTCATCGGGCAGGTCAGTTCGCCGACCTTCGTCATTGCCAGGGTGCACCGCCCGGCTCCCGGCGGTCGCGGCATCCCCCTGGTGCACGTCGACGCCTACCGGCTCGGTGACGATCTCGACCAGCTCGACACCCTCGACCTGGACACCGACCTGGTCGAGGCCGTCGTGGTGGTCGAATGGGGCGAGGGTGTTGCCGAGCGGCTGTCCACCGACCACCTGTTGATCCGCCTCGACCGCCGCGACGACGACGTGCGCGCCGTCACCCTGTCCCCGCACGGCGCCTGGACCGATCGCGTCGAGCTGGCCGAGCTGGTTCCGTAGCTCCTCGCGCCCTCCGTAGCTGCCGAGTCCCGACGCAGCCGCGTTCACACTCGCGTTTCATGTTCGCGTTTCACGCAAGGTGAAATGGTCACCGCGACTGGCGAGGCTTCCTGGCCGATGTGGCTCGGGCCATTCGGGTGTTAGACAACGGTGGTAGCAGACCTGTCCACACCCCGCAAACGCCCATCCACAGCCCCGCGGTTGTCCACACCCCGGCGACATAATCCCCACCCCGCCGATCAACGTCGATAGGCTGGAGCAGGGCCGTCTTCCCCCTGGGAGGGCGGGGGTCTGAGCTGGGATTGAAAAAAAATTGGGTTGGGGTTAGTGGGGTAGGTGGGGGGCCAGGGCGGACAGCAGTGCGGACTTGGCTCGGGCGCCGATCACCGAGGCCACCGGGGCGCCGTCGACGTAGAGGATCATCGTCGGCGCGGCCATGATCCGCTGGTCCCTGGCCACCGTGGGATTCGCGTCGATGTCGAGCTTGGCGACGGTCAGCCGGTCTGCCTGCTCGGCAGCCAGCTCGGCCAGGATCGGCGTCACCATCCGGCATGGCCCGCACCAGGCCGCCCAGTACTCGACCAGTACCGGGCGCGGACTGCGCAACACCCGCTCGGCGAAATCCTGGTCGGTGACCGTGATCACCGAGCCGACGCTGCCTAAGCCCGAGCCGGCTGCGCCATCCCGGCCGAAGCAGGTGTCGGAACGGAGGCCCGTGTCGGAACCGAGGTGGGTGCTGGAACCGGGGCCGGCGTCGGCAGCCCGACGAACGTCTTCCCGGACCGACCCGGACTCTGACCCAGAGCCGGACCCGGTGCCGGACCCGGACCCAGGGCCGGACCCGGACGCGGCTGTGGCGCGGTACATGAATTCTCCTCGTCATTGTTCGGATCGTTGGTGACACGGGCCAGTTGGTCGCGCAGGTGGTCGCGAACCTCGCCCAGTCGGTCCAGGTACTCCTCGACCTCGGCGAGCTTGCGCCGGTAGACCGCGACCGACGCCGGGCAGGAGTCGCCGCTGCGATGACCGGACCGCAGGCACTCCACGAACGGCCTGGTCTCCTCCAGCGCGAACCCGATCGTCAGCAGTCCGCGAATCTCCCGGACCAGCCGCAGGTCCGACTCGTCGTAGTCGCGGTGCCCGCTGGCGTTGCGCCGGGCCGCGAGCAGGCCCTGCTGCTCGTAGTACCGCAGTGACCGCGTGCTCGTGCCGGCCCGCTCCGCGAGTTCCCCGATCCGCATTCACCCTCCTCCGGTCGATTCCGACTGATTCCGATTGATTCCGGTCTGTTCCGATTGATTCCGGTCGCTCTCGTTCGCGGCCGGCTCGACCGTGTCGCGCGACGTCTCTGCCCCTCGACCTGCTCCGTCGCCCGACGGTATGCCTTGACACCGACGTCAAGTCCAGGCTCTCGTAGGCTGGGGGCGTGATCGTGCTCGCCATTGACACCGCAACCCCCGCGATAACGGCCGGCATCGTGGCCCTGCGGGGCGGACTGCCGCAGACGCTGGCGCAGCGGGTGACGGTGAACCCCCGTGCGCACGGGGAACTGCTCACCCCGCAGATCCAGCAGGCGCTGACCGCCGCCGACGTGCCGCTGACGGGGCTGACCGCCATCGTGTGCGGCAGCGGTCCCGGCCCGTTCACCGGCCTTCGGGTGGGCATGGTCACCGCGGCGGCCTTCGGCGACGCGCTCGGGCTGCCGGTCCATCCGGTCTGCACGCTGGACGCGATCGCCGCCGACGTACTGGCCACCGACCGGGTCGCCAGCGACAAGGCCGTCGCCGAACCGTTCGCGGTGCTCACCGACGCCCGTCGCCGCGAGGTCTACTGGGCGGTCTACGACGCGGCCGGGCAGCGCGTCGCCGGACCGGCGGTGCAGCGGCCGGCGGAGATTCTCGGCCGGCTGGCCGAACTCGGCGTCAGCCGGCTGGCCGGCGAGGGCGCGAGCCTGTATGCCGACATCCTCGACCTGCCGACGGTCGAACCGAGCCATCCCTCACCGCGTGGCCTGGTCGCGGTCGCCGCCGACGCACTGCGCACCGGTGCCGCACCCGACCCGCTGACCCCGCTGTACCTGCGCCGTCCGGATGCGATGGAGGCCGTCCCGCGCAAGCAGGTGAGCCGGCTTTGACCGTCCGCATCGCCG
>CAJCJE010000153.1 GCA_903970565.1 Candidatus Melainabacteria bacterium
GATGGAGACCTCATCGGTCAGGTGCGGGGCGACCTCATCCTCAGTCGCCTGAATCGCGACCATCGCCCCACCAGCCGGCAACGCCTGCATCAGACTCGCCCGAGCCGACACCAACGCACAGGCATCCTTCAACGACAACACGCCAGCCACATGCGCCGCCGCGATCTCACCCACCGAATGACCGACCAGCACCTCCGGACGCACACCCCACGACTCCACCAACCGGAACAACGCCACCTGCAACGCAAACAACGCAGGCTGCGCAAAACCCGTCTGCGTCAACGCCTCCGACTCAACATCGAACATCACATCCCGGAACTCGCCACCCAACTCCGCACACACCTCGTCAAACGCGGACGCGAAGACCGGGAACGACTCAGACAACTCCCGACCCATCCCCGCACGCTGCGAACCCTGACCCGAGAACAAGAACGCCACCGGGTCGGAGGAAGCGGTGCCGGTCACCACGCCGGGCCTGGACTCCCCTGCCGACAATGCGCGCAGCCCGGCGGCGAGATCGCCGGTCACGACGGCGCGGTGCTCCAGCCGGGCCCGCGAGGCAACCAGGGACCAACCGATATCCAGCGGCGAACCCTCAGAGTCCACAAGGGACAGAAGACGCGCGGCCTGGGCGCGCAGCGCGGCCTCCGTCTTCGCCGACAGTACCCACGGCACGACTCCGCCCAGCATGGCGGGCTCGGTCGCGGCGGTCTCGTCGACCGGCTCGTCGGGGGCCTCGACCACCACGTGCGCGTTGGTGCCACTGATGCCGAAGGAGGACACGGCGGCGCGGCGCGATCCGCCGCTGGGCGGCGACGGCGGCGACGAGGTGTGGATCGAGTTCCCGGAACTCCGGCCATTCGGTCAGGTGCAGAATCACCTCGGCCCCCTCCGCTGCCTCGATGGCCGAGGAAGCGTAGGCCAGGCTGGGAAAGCGGCGGCGGGCGTTGTCGATCGCCTTGGGGTCGTAGACGACGACCTGCGCGCCTTCCTGCCTGATTGCCTCCGCCACGGTGAGCGCCGGCGAGTCCCGGATGTCGTCGGAGTTCGGTTTGAACGCGGCACCCCAGATCGCCACCTGCCTGCCCCGCAGCGAGCCGCCACACAGCTCGCGGGCGAGTTCGACGGTTCTGTTTCGCCGGCGGCCGTTGATCGCGTCCACTTCCTTGAGAAATCCCAGCGCCTCGCCCGCGCCGATCTCCTCGGCGCGGGCGATGAAGGCGCGGATGTCCTTGGGCAGGCAGCCGCCGCCGAAACCCAGGCCGGGCGCCAGGAACTGGTCACCGATCCGCTTGTCATGGGACAGTGCCTCGGCCAGCGCGGCGACATCAGCTCCCGCGGACTCGCACACTTCGGCCATCGCGTTGATGAAGGAGATCTTGGTGGCGAGAAAGGCGTTCGCCGCGACCTTGACGAGTTCGGCGGTGGAGAAATCGGTGGCGACCAGCGGTATGCCGGCATCGAGCAGCGGCCGGTAGACCGCGCGCAGCGTGTCCAGCGCGGCATCCGACCGAACGCCGAACACCAGGCGTTCCGGCGTGAGGGTGTCCTTGATCGCGAAGCCCTCGCGGAGGAACTCCGGATTCCAGGCCAGCTCGGCATTGTGTCCGACGGGGGAGAGAATGGCCAGCCGCTCCGCCAGTCGGTCCGCGGTGCCGACCGGCACGGTCGACTTGCCGACCACCAGGCACGGCCGTCGCAGATACCGGGCCAGTGTCTCGACGGCCACCTCCACGAAGGACGTGTCGGCCGCTCTGCTGTTGTTGCGCTGCGGGGTTCCGACGCAGACGAAGTGCACGTCGGCGAAGTCGGCCACCTCGGTGAGCGAGGTGGTGAAGGATAATCGACCCGCTGCCAGTTGTTCGCGCAGCAGGTCCTCTAGACCGGGCTCGTAGAACGGTATCCGCCCCTGCGACAGGGCCGCGATCCGCTCCCTGTCGACATCCCTGCCGATGACCTCGTGTCCGAGGACGGCCATCCCGACGGCATGGCTGACACCGAGATATCCGGTGCCGATCACCGAGACCCGCTTCGTCATGTCGACTCCTTCTTCCAGCCGATCGCGGAAGTCGGTCGGCTGACCGGCGATCGCTCGGAATGCGGGCACGGACGACCTGCCCGCAAGGATCGTGATCACCCGGTGCCCGTCCGTCAATTGCCGCCGGTCCTTGTCTCACCCTGTGGGCTTCCCATTCCGTGGGCGGTGCGTTCGGCGATGCGGAAAGTTGCGCTCCGATGTGCTAACACAGCACACGTTCTCCGCGCGCCGTCGTGGACCGCGACCGGTGGACCGCGACCGGTGGATGGCGACGAGTAGATGGCGACGAGTAGATGGCGACGAGTGGACCGTGACGAAGGGACGAGGGTGGCCGCAGGTCGAGAATGGAGTGCGCGCCCCGGTCGGTTGCTCGCGCTGGCGTCGGTGGTGCCGGCGCTGCTCACCACGGCCTGGCTGATCGTGGCCGTGCCACTGGCCGCCCTCGGTGACTTCCGCGCCTTCCTGGTCCTGCCGCTGGCCCTGCTCTGCGCCGTCATCCTTGTCCCGTTGGGACTGGCAGTGATCCGGCGCTGTCAGGTGATCGGCCCGACACCGTGGTGGCCGGTGATCGCGACGATGGTGATCGCGGCCGGCTTCGCCCTCTTCGTCGCGCTGACCCACAGCCAGCAGGTGGTCCTGCGCCGGGATGCCGGTTCCTACGTACAGATCGGCTATCTGCTCGCGCATCACTTCGGCCTTGACCAGGCGTTGCCGACGGGCGCCTTCGGGCCCTCGCCCGGCGGGACGACCTTTGCCAGCCCGGCGTTCTACCAGGTCGGCGGCTGGATCGTGCCGGAGTTCATGACCGGGTGGCCGACCATGCTGGCCGGCGCGGACTGGGCAGCGGGCTGGACCGGGATGCTGATCCTG